>JAIOAS010000115.1:0-5794 GCA_019873725.1 Chloroflexota bacterium
CGTATGATAGCTACTATCTGGCTCTGGCCGAGCGTCTGAATTGTGAACTATGGACGGCGGATCAACGTCTAGTCAACGTCGCCGCTCAACCGTGGGTGCGAGGGGTGAGCGCTGATGTTTCAACATGACCGATTCACCTACCGCGTCACGAGGTCAGCAATTTGAACCGGCTTGCCAGTGAGCGATTGAGCCGGCAAGAGGCTTGACGGTCACATAACAAACAATTATCAACGTCCAGGAGGTGAACGATGAAGGCGCACTATTTTGGAAGCGAATTCGACGATTTCCTGGCCCAGGAAAGGGTGTTGCCGGAGGTTGAAACCGTGGCGGCGAAACGCATGGTCAGCTACCGATTATCGGCGCTGATGAGAGAAGGTCATTCACAGCAAACCTCACCGGCGCAAAAAGATAGCCGAACAACGGTGGAGAAATTCCAGAAGTCAAACAAATAACTTTTAGACGTTGTCAACGGCAGAGCAAGCAACGCGACCTTAGGCAAAAGACCTCGGATTGAGTGACGGTCGCAGCAATGTGTGAATTACAATAAAACACGGAGGTACATCTATGAAAACCAGGATCGCGCTCAGGTTGATTGTGACGGCCGTAGTGTTTCTCGCTTTGCTACCTCTACGCCCTGCGCCGCATATTGTCAATGCATCGCCACAGGTGGTTCGCCCCGCTGCTGCCCAGACCCCGCTCGGTGAGTTGCCCAACCCCAACGGCAGCCCGAACCCGGACACGGGCTTCAGCGCCGCGCTTGACTCCACGGGTCAACGACCGACTTTGGCCGTTGACAGCGCCCCCGCCACCCTCCCGCCACCCTCAGGCGTGTGGCAGGCCATGGATCTCACCGGGCTGAACGGCAATGTTCGCGCCATCGCGGTGGCGGGGCCTGATGTGTACGTGGGCGGCGATTTCACCGATGCGGGCGGAATCCCGGAAGCCGACTACATCGCCCGCTGGGACGGCGCGCAATGGCACGCAGTGGGTGGCGGCTTAAACGGCAGCGTGCGCGCTATCACGGTGGCGGGACAATCCGTGTATGTGGGCGGTAATTTCACCGACGCGGGCGGCGACGCCAACGCGGACCGGATTGCAGTCTGGGAAACGCGGTATATAGATTTTACTCCCTATGAGGATTGGTATCCCTTAGGCTCTGGCTTGAACGCGACCGTGCGCGCCATCGTTGTAGCGGGGGACAGCGTGTATGCAGGCGGCGATTTCACCAACGCCGGTGGCAACGCAGATGCGGACTACATTGCCTGCTGGCGCGATGACGTCTGGAGCCCTATCACGCCTCTAACCTGGTTGATGGGGCCGTTGGAGGGTTCTGTTTATGCCATGGCGTTGGCAGGCGCGGACCTGTACATAGGCGGCACGTTTGCCAGCTTCGGCAGTTTGGAGGGCACCAGCTATATCTTCCGCTGGAACATCTTTGAGGAGAATTTCCACACGCTGGGCGAAGGGCTGAATGCCAGGGTGTACACTATCGCGGTGGCCGGGGCGAATGTGTACGCGGGCGGCAACTTCACCGACGCCGGCGGCGATGCCAGCGCCGATTATGTCGCCCGCTGGGATGGCGCCGCCTGGCATTCGTTGGGGAGCGGGGTCAATGAGCGCGTCTGGAGCCTGGCTGTGGTGGGGCCGAATGTGTACGTGGGCGGCTATTTCACCGATGCGGGCGCGAACGCCAGCGCCGACTACATCGCCCGGTGGAATGGCGCGGCCTGGAACAGTGTGGGCGGCGGGTTGAACGGCTGGGTCTATGTGATTACGGAGGCGGGGCCGCAAGTGTACGTGGGTGGCGCTTTCACCGACGCGGGTGGCAATGCAGGCGGCGACTGCGTCGCCCGTTGGAACACAACGCCCAACGCGCCGGATTGGGATGCGTTGGGCGAGGGCTTGAACAACACAGTGCAGGCAATCGTGGTGGCGGGACCGGATGTGTACGTGGGCGGATGGTTCACCGACGTGGGCGGCAACGCCAGCGCCGATGGCATCGCCCGTTGGGATGGCTCATCCTGGCAGTCTCTGGGCAGCGGCATACAAGGTGTCGTCTATGCCATCGCTGTCGCCGGGCGCGATGTATATGTGGGCGGTACATTTACCAATGCGGGCGGCAACGCCAACGCCGATTACATCGCCCGCTGGGATGGCTCTACCTGGCACGCCCTGAGCGGTGGGCTGAACAATTATGTTTTCACCATTGCCACCGTAGGAGCGGACGTATACGTCGGCGGGATATTCACCGACGCGGGTGGCAACGCCGGGGCCGACCGCATCGCTCGCTGGGATGGCGCTGCCTGGCACGCCCTGGGCAGTGGGTTGAATGACCGGGTTTGGAGCATCGCCGTGGCCGGGCCGGATGTGTACGTCGGCGGTGATTTTACGAATGCTGGCGGCGACGCCAACGCCGATTATATCGCGGTCTGGCACAATGACGCCTGGTTCCCCTTGCGCTACGGGGGATTGGGCGTCGGGTTGAACAACTCCGTGTACGCGCTCGCGGTAGCCGGCCCGAATCTATATGTGGGCGGCGCGTTCACCAACGCGGGCGACGTCACGGACGCGAACTACATCGCCCGCTGGCACTTCCCTGACTTTACCTGGAATATCGTAGGCATCCCTACCGGTCCGGCTTTGAACAATTATGTCTCCGCCATCGCAGTGGCCGGCAAGGAAGTGTACATAGGCGGCGGGTTCACCGACGCCCAGGATAATCCAGATAGTGACCGCATCGCCAGGCTGGACTATTGGATCTGGCGCTCGCTGGGCAATGGGGCGAATGACACGGTCCTGGCAATCACCATCGCCGGGGCTGAAGTGTACGCGGGCGGTAAATTCACCAACGTTAGCGGCGCTGAGGGTCACATCGCCCGTTGGGGAACAGTGTATCGTCCTGTTTTCCTGCCGCTGGTGCTGAACAACCACAACCCCGACCGCAGCGCACTCACCGACCCGGCCGGCGATTGGCTACCCGGCGCGGTGCAACTCGCCAGCACGGACATTCGCGCCGCATCTATCGAGCGCCTCCCGGCGGAGAGTGTGCTGGTGCTCACCATGCAGCTCGCCGGCAATCTGCCCGCCACGTTGCCGGATAATGAGCGCAATCGCTGGGTGTGGCTGCTGGATACCGACCGCAACGCCAGCACCGGCACCCCGTGGTACGACCTCGGCGTCGAATACGAAGTCAACCTGCACATTCAGCAGGACGGGTTCTATGTGGATGTGCGCGACACAGGCAACAACTGGACGCCGGTTCCCGGCGCGGCAACCATCAGCGGGGACACAGTGACGGTGCGCTTGCCGATGAGCTACCTCGGCGGGGCAACACGTTGCAACTGGATGGCCGTCGTCGAACCCTTTGCCCGTGAGGGAACACGCTTCGACATCGCGCCCAACAGCGGATATGCGCAGTTGCCGTGACAGATCGGAGGCACAATCCGCCGGTAAATCACACTTGCAGTTTACTTTGTTCGAAGTACTATAAGATGAATCACAACCAGGAGGTATAAAATGACCGCTTACGTTGGCCCTATCGAAAAACTCACCGAAGAGAACAAGAACTTTCGTCAAGTGGTGTTCACCGGCAAACACTTGCAGCTCGTGGTGATGTGCTTGCAGCCGGATGAGGAAATCGGCAACGAGGTTCATGACGATGTCGATCAATTCTTCCGCATCGAAAAAGGCAAAGCAAAGTTTGTCTTTAACAACACCGAAGAACATCTGGTCGGCCCAGGGGATGCGGTGGTCGTGCCGGCCGGCGTTTACCACAACGTCATCAATGCCTCTTCCAGCAAGAAGCTCAGGCTATATACCATCTACACGCCGCCGGAACATCCGGCTGGAACCGTGCATAAGACCAAAGAAGAAGCTGACGCAGCCGAACACCATTAATTCACAGGAGTTACCCATGCGAATTCGTGACATTCTCGCCGTGGGCCTGCGCGGCGCGACGCCGGAGGGTGGGTGGAGCGAGGACATCCTGGAAGAGGATTGCGTCCACACGCTGATCGCCGTGCGTACCGACGAAGGGTTGACCGGCATCGGCAGCGTCTACACCAACGACGCGCTGGTGCGCGGCGCGCTCGGCGTGCTGGAGCCGCTCTACAGCGGCGAAAACGCGCTGGAGCCGGAGCGCGTGAGCGAGAAACTGCGCCAGCACATGTTCTGGCTAGGACGCGGCGGCAGCATCGAGCACACGATCAGCGGCATCGACATCGCGCTGTGGGACATCCTCGGGCAGGCGACGGGGCAACCCGTGGGGCGCTTGCTCGGCGGGCGCTACCGCGAGCGGGTAATGCCCTACGCCTCGCTGCTGATGGAGGAACCGGGGCGCTTGACCGAGCATCTGCTCTATCTCAAAGCGCAAGGCTTTCGCGCCTTCAAGATGGGCTGGGGTCCGTTTGGACGCGAAAGCCACGCGCTGGATGAGGCCATTGTGCGCGCGGCGCGAGACGCCATTGGCCCGGACAATCTGCTGATGGTGGACGCCGGGGGCAGCGATGCCTTCTGGCCCAACGGCTACAAGTGGGCGGTGCGGACATCGCAGATGTTGGCGGACTATGACGTAGCCTGGTTCGAGGAACCGCTCAAGCCCGACGCGCTGCACGATTACGTGATGTTGCGGCAGGCGTCACCCGTCCACATCTCCGGCGGCGAGGTGCTGACGCGCCGTCAAGCGTTCCAGCCGTGGTTGGAAGCCGGCGCGTTCGACATCGTGCAACCCGACGTCACCAAGGTGGGCGGCATCTCCGAATCGCGCCGCATCGCGTGGATGGCGCAGGATCACGGCGTGCGGATGATCCCTCACGGCTGGAACACCGCCGTGGGCCTCGCCGCCGACCTGCAACTGGCCTCCGCTTTCCCCGAAACCGACCTGGTGGAGTATCTCACCGGCTCGCCCTACGTGGATGAACTCAGTGTGGGCGGCTGGGCGTTAGATGCCGATGGCATGTTGGCGATTCCCGATGCGCCCGGTTTGGGCGTCACGCTGGATATGGACGCCGTGGCGAAGTATACACAGGGCGAAAAGTGGCTCTAACAGGACGAGCGGCGGATGATCCGCCGCTCGTATTTTAGCCCACATTGCCGTCAACTGACTTCAGAACATGAAACTCGGATTTTCTCTTGTTTTTATCCGTGAAATCCGTGTCAATCTGTGTACGATTGGCATTTGAATGGCGGCTACGCCCCTTCTGCAACCAGCGCCCGTGCGGCCGCGCGGATCGCCGTGAGCTTGTACGGGCGACTCCAACGATTGACCGGCAGCAAATCCCACACCCGCGCGCGGACGTGCTGGATCCAGCGTTCCATACTGAGCAGGCACGTAATCGTACCGTTGCCGCTGCCACCCGCTGCCGCGACGGCAATCACCGGCTTGCCCGCCAGACAGCTTCCCTCACCGCGCGTGGCCTCGCAACGACGCAGCCGGTCGGTGAGCGCCTTCGCCGACTCGCTCATCTCCCCCCAATAGACGGGCGTGACCAAAATGAGCGCGTCGGCGTGGCAGATACGCGCGTGCAACGCCTGGAAATCGTCCGCCACCTGGCACGTGTGCTCGGATTGGCACGTCCCCCACCCCCGGTTGCACGCCTGGCACATGCCGACGTCCAATGTGTTGAGGCGAATTTCTTCCGCTATGCCGCCGGCTTCGCGCACCCCTTCGACCGCCGCCGCGGCGCACGCTGCCGTCAACCCATCATCGTTTGGACTTGATTGAATCACCAGAACGTTCATCTTGATCACCTCAAAACAAACCACGAATCTTCACGAATTTCCACGAATGGGAAGA
>JAIOAS010000115.1:6553-11509 GCA_019873725.1 Chloroflexota bacterium
GCCGATCTCCGCGCCGATTTTGAACAAATCGTCCAGGCTCATATCGGCAGGTTTGAACATCGGATAACACAGGGACTGTTTGATGCGCATACTTAGCCTCCGTAGTCAGGTCGTCGGGTAGTCAAAGGGTCTGTAAACAAACAATTTCCCGCTCGGGCCGGTCTCCCACGGTGTCGCGGGCGGAGACCGGCCACAGCTTCGGGAAGTTACACTTTTACGCCCCCAAAGGACGAGCGTTGAGCTTCTACTGTGAGTTAGCCTGATTTCATCGTTGCGGGCGGTTCGATGGGCTTTGCCGGCTTACGGCGACCGGCCCAGGATAAAGCCACGCTCAGGCCCAATTCCGCGGCAAGAATCACCCAGCGCAGCCACACGCCGCCGGCAAATTGCTGTAACGCCAGTAGAATGAAATCTGTCACAAAAATCACAAGCAGCATCCAGCCTGCAGCCTTGAAAAAACGCCGGAGCAGGTCATGTTTCTCGATGCCGGCGCGCAAGTATCCTTCCGTCCCATAGAAGAAGACCAACACGGCGATCCCTGCGGACAAGAAGAAAACTTTGTCGAAAAAGCGCATTTGCCATCCCCGCGTGAAAGAATCCCCGGCATAGTACGCCGCGCCGGTCAAAAATGCTTCCCGGCTCAGGATCAGGAACCAGAAGCCCAGCGCAATCAGCACTGTCCATAAAAGGTAAAACACCACATAGCTCAACCAATTTTTCTTTGCCATTGACGCCTCGGATAAAATAGTCGTATAGTCGTTAGTCTTGTCGTCGAATCGCCAATATCTGCCCCCATGGGATGTGGCTTGCCACCGGTGACGCTTTCAATTTGCACGAGCAGATTCAGTGATTGTAAAAGTAGCGAACCGGTGCCCTTCGCTCGCATTTTCCCGCAAGCTCAGCCGGCCCGATCGATATCGCGCGCCGCCAGCACAATGATCTGCACCACAGTCTCAAGCGAAATCCGCGCCGTGTCGATGGTCAAATGGTAGTATTTGGGATTTCGCCAATCGGCGTTGTTGTGCCAATGCCGAATGTACTGGCGCTTTTGCTCGTCAGATTGCGCAATGCGATACTCAGCCTCTGCCTGCGACAGGTGTTCGCGCTCCATCAGCCGTTGCACGCGCACCTCCACCGGCGCATAGAGGCGGACATGCAGCGCCGTAGGCCAGCCACTCAAGACCATCTGCCCGCCCCGGCCCACGATGATCACATTGCCCGCGCGGGCGAAGCGCTCCATCGTCTCGCGCACCACCTGCTCGTAAGTCTGATCGTCGAGCGCGGTCTTTTTCTCGAAAGCAGAAGCCTGCTTGCGATACAGCGACGTCATCTCGCCACTGACCAACCGAGCACGTTGGGTGACGCCACGCTCCTTCTCCAAGACGGTTTCGGTGTCGACGCCGGCCTCCTGCGCGATCTGCAACAGCATATCCTTGTCGACGCGGCAGTATCCTAGCTGCTCGCACAGCAGTTCCGCCACCTGATCGCCGCAACTGCCCAACTCGCGCGAAATGGTAATCACCGCCATGCTGATCCTCCTTATACAGCTATCAGCTTGCTCTCGTATTCCCGTCTACCGTCTATCGTTGTACTGCCAAGCAGCGATTTTGTCAACCACTGCATTTGACAAAACGCCCCGCCGTGTTACCATAACAGCCATTATATCGATCACACAAACCGGCGACAAGCAATGACGCTAGAAACGTGAAACGTCAGGCGGATCCGGACATCGTTTCACGTTTCCGTTTGATATTAGCATCCAGGCAGATGTATGAACCATGAACATATTCCCGTAATCATTCTTTGTGGCGGCAAGGGCACGCGGATGGGCGACCGTACCGTTCCCAAACCTTTGGTCGAAGTCGGTGAGCGGCCAGTGTTGTGGCATGTGATGAAAATCTACGCCGCGCAGGGATTCACCGACTTCATCCTGGCGCTTGGCTATCACGGTGATCTCATCAAACGGTATTTCCTAGAATACGACTGGCAAAGCCGGGATTTCACGCTGACGCTCGGCGATGGCGCACCGCTCTACCACACGCCCAACGACACCGCCGGCTGGCGCATCACCTTCGCCGAGACGGGATTGGAGACGATGACGGGCGCGCGCGTGCGCAAGGCGGCGCGTTATGTCCAGACGCCGCGCTTCTTTGTCACCTACGCCGACGGCGTCGCCGACATCGACCTGCACGCGCTGCTGGCTTTCCACCGCCAGCAAGGGCTGCTCGCCACGATGACAGGCGTGCGCGCGTTCTCGCGCTTCGGCATCCTGGAAACCGACGGTCAAGGCAAAGTGACCGGGTTCCAGGAAAAACCCCTGGTCGACACGCTGATCAACGGCGGCTTCTTCGTCTTCGAACGCGACGCACTGCGCTATCTCGATGGCGGCGACGACCTGATCCTGGAACGCGAACCTTTCGCCAATCTGGCTGCCGACCGGCAATTGGCCGTCTACGAACATCACGGGTTTTGGCGCGCGATGGACACTTTCAAAGAAGCGCAAGAATTGACTGCGCTGTGGGAAGAAGGCGCGCCGTGGAAAATCTGGTAAAGAGAAATGAGTAATGAGTTATGAGTAATGAGTAATGAGTTGCGGATACTCTTTACTCTTCACTCTTTACTCTTCACTCTTTACTCCCGATGAGGAGGTAATGGAATGAGTCCATCTTTCTGGCGCGACCGTCCTGTGCTGGTCACAGGTTGTACCGGGCTGCTCGGTTCGTGGCTCACGCAGGCGCTTGTCGAGGCCAAGGCCGATGTCGTCGGGCTGATCCGCGACGACGTACCCCAGTCGCATCTCGTGCGTTCCGGCATCATTCATCGCATCCGCATCGCGCGCGGTGATGTGACCGACTACGCCACGATGGAACGGGTGCTCAACGAGTACGAAATCGACGCCGTCTTTCACCTGGCAGCCCAGACCATCGTGGGGATCGCTAACCGCGCGCCGCTTTCCACCTTCGAGACCAACATTCGCGGAACGTGGACGATGCTGGAGGCAGCACGGCGCTCGCCCACCGTCAAGCGCATCCTGGTGGCCTCCAGCGACAAAGCCTATGGGACACAGCCCATCTTGCCCTACACGGAAGACATGCCTTTACACGGCGAGCACCCCTACGATGTCTCCAAAAGCGCCGCCGACCTGCTCGCGCAAACCTACGCTAAAACTTATGACATGCCCATCGCCATCACGCGCTGTGCTAACCTCTACGGCGGCGGCGACCTCAACTGGAACCGCCTCGTCCCCGGCACGATCCGCAGCGCCCTCCAGGGCCAGGCACCGATCATCCGCTCCGACGGCACGTTCGTCCGCGATTATCTCTACGTCCGCGACGCCGTTCGGGCTTACATGATGCTCGCCCAGGCGCTCGACCGCCCGGAGATTCGCGGTCAGGCGTTCAACTGTAGCACCGATGAGCCGGTGAGCGTCCTGGAGATGACGCGCCTGATTTTGCGGCTCTCGCCCCACCCGAGGCTCGAACCCATCGTACTGAACGAGGTGAAGAACGAAATCAAAGACCAATACCTGAACAGCGCGAAGCTCCATGAGGCCCTGGGTTGGCAACCGGCCTGGTCGCGCGAAGCGGCGATGGTGGAGACGATGGCGTGGTATGCGCAATACTTGGGCTACAAATTGTAGGCTGACCATTGACAGTTATGCTCTCGTCTATAAACCAACTTTCGACTGTGAACTTTGAACCTGGAACGCCGGTCTTCGTGACCGGCGCGACGGGCTTCATTGGACGGCAGTTGACACAACGCCTGGTCACGGCTGGCGCCGACGTGACGGCGCTCGTGCTGCCCGGCGAAGCCAATCTATTGCCCGCCGGCGTGCGTGCGATTCCCGGCGATATCACCGTTCCGGAAACCGTAGCCAAAGCCATCGATGCCACGCAGCCGGATTTAGTCATCCACCTCGCGGCGATCGGGATCACGAATCCCGATTTGCCCTTCGCTGCCGCCTGCGCCGTCAATGTCGGGGGAGTCATCAACGTTTTGGATGCGGCGCGGCAAGCGCAAACGATAAATCGCATTGTGATGATCGGCTCATCCTACGAATATGGCGCACGCCGCACGGATGAGGGGATGGACCCCTTCAACGCTTACAGCGCCTCGAAGGTTGCAGGGTGGGCCTTTGCGCGCGCTGCCTTTAACACCTGGGGCGCACCCATTGTGTGGATGCGGCTGTTTCAAGTCTATGGACCCGGCCAGCGGGAGCAGGCGCTGATCCCGGCGGCGATTCGCGCGGCGTTGAACGGTGACGATTTCCGCATGACGGCCGGCGAGCAGCAGCGCGACTTCGTCTTTGTCGAGGATGTCGTCGAGGGATTATTAGCTGCCGCCGTCGCGCCCGGCATCGAAGGGCGCGCGTTGGATATAGGCACCGGGCAACTGCACCGCGTCCGCAGTGTCGTCGAGCGCATTTGGACATTGAGCGGCGCACAGGGGCGCATCCTTGTCGGGACGCTCCCTTACCGGCCCGGCGAAGTCCCCGCCATCCCCGCCGACGTAGACCGCACCCGGCGACTCACGGGTTGGGAGGCGCGGACAGGATTGGAAGAAGGGCTACGCCAAACGATTGAAGTGATGCGTGAAACGTAAAGCGTAAAACGTAAAGCGTAAAACGTAAAGCGTAAAGTGTAAGATGCAATTCTTGTTGTAATCTTTAGTTTTGTGAGCAAACGCTGAAAAAAATGGAGGCAATTCCCCACTACAAGTAGAAAATCGGGCATTTTTTGCCCTGGTTTTCCCATCTAGCCCCTATTTTTGCTATAATTTGGCATCTCTGCTCACAAAACTAAATGTATACTTCTTGTTTACGTTTTACGTTTTACGTTTTACGTGTTACGTTTTAGACTTGGGAGGTATGGATATGACAGATGAGCACATAACGGCGCGAGCGGAGGCGCTGCGCCGCGCGATACTCGATAACGTGGCCGAATATTATCACGTGGC
>JAIOAS010000115.1:11743-15453 GCA_019873725.1 Chloroflexota bacterium
ACGCCAAATAGCGCAGCCCCTGCAACCCGGCGACGAAGTCATCACCCCCGCCGCCACCTTCCCCACCACCGTCGCCCCCATCGTGCAGAACCGGTTGACACCTGTGTTCATTGATTGCAAGCTGGGAACGTACAACATCAACGTGGATTTATTGGAAGCTGCGCTCTCGGAGAAAACGCGCGCCGTTTTCGTCCCGCATATCCTCGGCAATCCGGTAGAGATGGACGTGGTGATAAGCTTCGCGCAGGCGCACGATCTTTACGTCATCGAGGATACCTGCGACGCGCTCGGCAGCCGCTACGATGGTGCATACTGTGGCACATTCGGCCATCTCTCCACGTTCAGCTTCTATCCGGCGCACCACATCACCACTGGCGAAGGCGGCGCGGTGGGCACGAACGACGCCAAACTGTATCACATCGCGCACTCCATCCGCGATTGGGGCCGCGATTGCTGGTGCGACCACAAAAGCCGCCGCGATGGCGAGTGCGGCCAGCGTTTTGACTGGGAAATTCCCGGCCTGGGCGAGCCTTATGACCATCGCTACTACTTCACAGAGATTGGCTATAACCTCAAGATGACCGATATCCAGGCTGCTATCGGTCTGCCGCAGCTCGACAAGCTGCCGGATTTTACGGTGGCGCGCAAACGCAACTTCACCGTCCTTTACGAAGGTTTATCCCGTTACAGCGATTATCTGGTCTTGCCCGTATGGAGTCCCAAAGCCGATCCGGCGTGGTTTGCCTTCACCATCGCGGTGCACGAAAATGCGCCCTTCACCCGCCGCGACCTCAACGACTACTTGCGCGAGCGTAAAATCGAAACGCGCTATCTGTTCGCCGGCAACATCCTGCACCAACCGGGCTACCGCTACATTCCGCACCGCGTCGCCACGCCGATGCCGGAGACCGAGCGCGTGCTCAAAAGCGCTTTCTTCATCGGCGTGTATCCGGGGATGGACGACGCGCGGTTGAGCTACATCTTGCAGGTCTTCGAGGACTTCTTCAAGGCGCGGGGACTGACATGATGCAAGAAGCAAGAGGCAAGGGGCAAGAGACAGAAGCGGGGAAGCGGGGAGGCGGGGAAGCAGCGAATCAGCGAATTACGAATCACGAATTACGAGTTACCGATTGCAAATCACCCATCGCCAAACTTTCGATTATTATTTGTGCCTATAATGAGCGGCGGACAATTCTTGACGCGATCGCGCAGGCAAGCGCGGTAGCATTGCCTGCCGGATGGGATAAGGAAGTGATCGCGGTGGACAACTGCTCCACCGACGGCACGCGCGAGATGCTCCAGGCGGTGGATATGCCGGGCGTGCGCGTCGTGTTGCACCCGCGCAATATGGGCAAGAGCGCCTCGATCCTCACCGGGTTCCGCGAGGCCGGCGGCGACTACGGCCTCATCTTCGACGCCGACCTGGAATATGAAGCCGCCGACATCCCCCGCATGGCCGCGGCGGTGACGCCCGGCGAAACCGTCGCCGTGTTCGGCTCGCGCACGCTCGGCGGGCGCAAAATTTACCTGTATGCGCAAAATTATTGGGGCGTGCGTTTTCTTACCGCCGTCGCCAATTTGCTCTTCGGCGGACATCTGACCGATATTGCCACCGGCCCCAAATTGGTGCGCGTGGACGTGGTACGTTCACTAAAGCTGAGCAGCCACGAGTTCGACCTGGATTTCGAGCTGCCGTGCAAGCTGCTCAAAAATGGATACACGATTGATGAAATCGCCATCAACTACCACCCGCGTTCGGTGGCCCAGGGCAAAGGATTGGCGGGCTGGAAAGCCGTGCGCACCGGCCTGCGCGTGCTGTGGATTTATCTGAAAGTGCTGATGGGAGGATAACATGAACATCGTGATTACCGGTTCTATCGCCTTTGACTATCTGATGTCGTTTCCAGGCAACTTTATGGAGCACATCAAGCCGGACAAGCTGAACAAGCTGAGCCTCAGCTTTCTGGTGGACGAGATGCGCAAGCAGTACGGAGGCTGCGCGCCGAACATCGCCTTCACGCTGGCGCTGCTAGGCGAACGCCCCGTGGTGATGGGGACGGCGGGGCAGGACTTCGGCGATTACCGCGCGTGGCTCGAAGCGCACGGCGTGGACACCTCCGGCGTGCGCGTCATCCCGGACGTGTTCACCGCATCGTTCTTCGTCAGCACCGACCTGCACCAGAACCAGATCGCCAGCTTCTACACCGGGGCGATGGCCTACGCGCGTGAGCTGTCCTTTCACGAGATGACGGCGCCGGTGGATATCACCATCATCTCGCCCAACGATCCACTGGCGATGCAGAAATATCCGGCGGAGTGCAAGGCGCTCGGCATCCCCTACATCTACGATCCGAGCCAGCAGATTGTACGGCTGGACGGCGCGGCGCTGCGCGAAGGCGTCGAAGGGGCGGACATCCTCATCGTGAACGACTACGAGTACGAGTTGCTGAAAGATCGCACCGGTATGAACGATGCCGACATTTGTGCCACCGTGCAGCGTGCCGTCATCATCACACGCGGGGAGCAGGGTTCCCGCATTTGGGCCGAAGGGGAAGAGATCGTCGTCCCGGTCGTCCCGCCGCGGCAAGTGCTCGATCCCACCGGCGTCGGCGATGCGTACCGCGCGGGCCTCATCAAAGGGCTGGCGCTGGGCCTGCCGTGGCGCATCTGCGGGCAGATCGGCGCGCTCGCCGCCACCTACGTCCTCGAAACCCACGGCCCGCAGGCACATTCGTACACGCCGGCGGCGTTTGGGGAGCGGTACAAGACGGTGTTCGGAGAAGACGCATTTACTGGTATAATGAGTGTGTAGCACGTAGCCAGGTTTAGCGCGTAGGGGGGGATATCATGACCCGATATTTCAAGATCGTCGTTGAAAAAAACCCGGATGGATATGTGGCTTATCCATTAGGGATTCAAGGCGTTGTCGTGGGTGAAGGAGACACTTACGAAGAAGCGCTCGCAGATGTCAAATCAGCCATTGCTTTTCATATCGAAACGTTTGGTGCCACAGCTTTGGAGACACTGCCGCCAGTGTACGGGTTGAATTTTCGGATTGGGTGTCAGGTATAATCAGAATGAGGCAAAAATGGCAACACGTTTTGTTTTGAGCGATTACGTCGAAGAAGCGCTGGCGCAAGCGGTATATGACAAGTTAGAGGACGGAACTTTCGCCGGGCGCATTCCGCCGTGTGTAGGTGTCATAGCATTTGGAGACACGTTGCGCGAATGTGAGAACAACTTGCGTTCCACGCTAGAAGACTGGATCCTGGTAGGACTTAGACTTAATCACCCCCTACCCCTTATCGCTGACATCGATTTGAATCTGGAGCCAGCCTATGCCACGATGGACGCCATGTAAACGCCGCGATTTCATCCACAAATTGCGGCAGCTCGGCTTCGATGGGCCTTACTCCGGTACACGACATCAATTTATGATCTATCAGCAGCATCGATTAGCCATACCCTCAAATGCCGAGTATTCAGTACCACAATTGCGAATGTTGGTCAGCGAAATTGAGTTGATCATCGAACAAGCGTTATCCGTAGAAGAGTGGAACCAACTCTAAAAAGAACAACCTACAAGGAGTCAATCACACAATGAAGAAATACCACGTCAAAGATTTGGATCTGGCCCCTTCCGGTCGCCTGCGCATGGAATGGGCCGAGCGCGAGATGCCCGTGTTGCGGCAGATTCGTGAGCGGTTTGC
>JAIOAS010000116.1 GCA_019873725.1 Chloroflexota bacterium
CAAAGATTCAATTGCACAACAGCCAAAATGTAGTATACTATATTTGAGCTTCTATCCTAAAACTAACCAAATTGCCACGCAATCGCTATGAAGTGTTAATTAAAGAATCTGCCAACTTGTGTTATGCTATATCTAGAAGAGTCTGATTAGCATAAAGTTAAAAAAGGGATAAAATGTCTAGTAAACTAGGGCGCATGATGGAGAAATGGAGCACCCGCAAAATCACGATTGCAGTGGTGATCGCTTCCATTGTGCTCGCCGAACTGTTCGTCGTAAGCACCGAATACTTTCTACACAGGTCAATCCAGACTGAACCGGTCATCCGCGCGTTCGTCGCGGCGCTGGTCATTTCTTGGAGCCTGACCAGAGTTCACGCTGTCTTCACCAACCGCCTGCGGCAGACTGAAGCTGCGCTGCGCAAAAGCGAAGGAGAAAATCGCGCTATCTTACAAGCACTCCCCGATGCAATATTTCAACTTTCCGCGGATGGGCACTTTCTGCACTACCACGCCCCAACCAACAGCGACTTTTGGCGTTCCGCAGATGAAATGATTGGCAAGTCCATTTAGGCCATTCCAAGAAAATAAACTGTCCAGCCATCAAGCCACCAACGGCGCGATGCGGACAAAGTACTTTTCCAAATCAGGTTCCCGTTCAAAGCGGGCTTCCAGCGCGGCCATCGCCTTGGTGGTGAGTTTAACCCCGGTCGTATAGGTGCGCTGGAGGTGTTGCACGATCGGGGCGACTTGCTTGTAGGTCATCGTGCGGGCAAGGGCCAACACGGTGGCCAGGCTGTCCAGTAGTGAGCCGTTCCAGTGTTGCTCTAACACCCCCCACACGCGCTCAATCGGATTGTATTTGCTGTGATAGGGCGGGTAATAGGCTAACTGCACGGTGAGGTGGTAAGTGTCCACCAACTCGGTGAGGCGTTGCATAAACTGGGTGCGGCGGGAATGATTTTCGGGGCCGTTGTCCAAGTTCAAGTGCAGGGTTTGCACTGTCGGGAAGCGCGGGGCCACCCGTTGCCACGTCAGTTCGATGGCATCGGCTATCGCATCTGCTGTGACTGGCCCCTCGATGAAGTACAGGTAAGTTTCATTGACGGCGGGGAGAAACACCCCCAGCGGCGTCACCGTGGGCACGGTGCGAAAATCATGATCCAACGCGTCGACCGGGACGCGACTGCGCCCGCCCCGCGAAAAGCACCCCAGTAGCACGGGCGCTTTGGCGTCCACCGACAGGCGCAGAATGGTCGGATCCGCATCGGCGGCCGGGTTAACTGCGGCTAAACGCGCAAATATGGCGTCCGTTGCGGGTACCTTTTTCATAGGTTGACTTTTTTTACCGCCCGCAATCTGTAGCCCAAGGCATTTAAGCGTTGGCGAATGACTTCCGCACTCGGTAGCGTATCGGCATCGTAGCCAGCCCGCTTCAGCAGTTCGGCCCGGACACTGGCGGCGCTCAAACGGAGATAGAGCCGTGTACTTTGAAAACTCGGATCGGTTTGGCTATGCTGTTCGGCAATGGCGCGGATATCGGCTTGTAATTGCGGGAGATGCTCTTCAACTCGTTTACGACCACGCCCCGCATAGTCATCTACACACCGAAAGCCACTTGCTAATTCATAGGTGCCCTTGCGCAGCGCTTCCCGACTCCAGCCCAATTCGCGCTGCAGGAAGCGGTGACTCCTGGGACCTAACGTTTGCGCTACCCGCGCCATATACAAGCGGCGTTCCGCGCCTCGTAAGGCTTTGACGGTTTCCTGGTGTAATTCTTTTTCGGCGGCACTGAATTCCATACGCTATTCCTCCTGGTAAGCTATACTATGGCGTAAGTGTACCACACTATTGGCTGGCTTTAATTCTTGGAATGGCCTTACGATGTCTTTCCTCAGGCCACGGCGGACCAGATGATGGCTTGCGTCGCCAATGCCATTCGCACGCAACAGATACAGGAATATCAATATCAGTTATCGTACCCAGACGGAATATGCCATTTTGAGGCCCGGTTTGTCAAACTCAATGGGGATAAGACACTGGGTATTGTCCGCGATATCAGTGCACAGAAAGCCGCCGAGATAGCCTTGTACAACGAGCGTACCTTGTTAGCACAACGGGTCGAGGAACGCACCGCTGCCCTTAACGCTGCTAACGCACAACTCCTCCAGGCCCTTCAGGTGCGGGATGAGTTCCTATCCAACGTCAATCACGAACTGCGCACGCCCCTGACCCCCATCCTGGCATTCGCCGATTTGCTCCAAAACGAGCACTATGGACCACTGAACAATTACCAGAAACAGATCAGCGCCAATATCAAAAAAAGCGCGCAAGAGCTGCTGGAACTCATCAATGCTATGCTGGATTTTTCAGATATCAAGGCCGGCGAACTGGAATTGGAGATAGAACCGTTCGACGTGTATGCGCTATGCCAGGCCAGCCTGCGCCAGATCAAATCTGCCGCACGGAAAAAGGACCTGCATATCTCCTTTGCCCTGGACAACGCCGTAACAATAATGCAGGCTGACCCACGACGCGTGAAGCAAATGCTAAACCACCTTCTCAGAAATGCCGTCAAGTTTACACCAGGCGGGGGCACCATCGGTTTAGAGGTCAGTGGTGACACTGTGAACCACATAGTGTACTTTAGCGTGTGGGATACAGGTATCGGCATCGACAAAGCCCATCTTTCGCAACTGTTTCAACCTTTCAAACACCTGCAATCCAGCTTGACCCGTGAATATGAAGGTGCCGGCATAGGACTGGCATTAGTGCGCTATCTGGCCGAACTACACGGCGGTTCCGTGACGGTCGACAGTCAAATTGGACAGGGGAGCCGCTTTACAATAGCATTGCCGTGGAACATTCCCCCAGAACAAGCAAGCGCAGAAGAACATGTTGAGATGACGCCCACAGCAACCAATGCGCCATCCGAACCCCAAAAAAAATCGCTCATCCTGGTGGCGGAAGATAACCCCATGAACAGCAAAGTCCTCTGTCACATCTTGAACATGGCCGGCTATGCCACCATTACCGCTGAAGATGGTGCGACAGCGGTGCAAGTCACGCGCGAACATCACCCTGCTCTCGTGTTGATGGATATCCAAATGCCGGGGATGAATGGTCTGGAAGCCACGCGCCTCATTCGCGCTGACGCCGAAGTGGGCGACACCCCCATCATCGCAGTCACGGCGCTGACCATGCCCGGCGACCGTGAGCGCAGCTTTGCAGCCGGGGTCAATCACTATGTCAGCAAACCTATGGACATGCAGCAGTTACTCAAAATGATCGCCGATACGCTGAATCCTTCGCCCAGGAATGTGGCCTCGACGACCGGCGAGGCACAACCACAAGCCTCGGCAAATTCATCTTTCAGTTCTCCAGACCCAATCCCACCCGGGCCAGATTGAACACCTTGAAGGGCATCCGCCCCACATCCACGTCAAGCTCGGCTTTGTCGCATACCGTGGACGTGTTGGCAGCGTCGATGCGCGGTTTCAACGCCAGGAGCGCCCGCTCAAGCGCAGGTGGTTCCAACCGCGCCATCAGTCTGTCAATCTCGCCCATCAACGCGCGGGCTTCGGCAATCCGCGCCTCGGTCTCCTCGGCCTTCTCGACACTGATCAGCCCTGCTTCACGCTTGAGGCGGTTCAGCCGGAAGCCGGCCTCGTAGGTGACGTCGGCGATCGTGTCGCGGTCCATCCAGCGCGTCTCGTAGGAAAGGATGTGTTTCCATGTTGGTTGGAGCAGCAAACGACGATGATCCTCCAACGTTTCCGCATGGCGGATGTACCCCACTTCGGCGGCCTGCTCGTAGGCGCGACTGCCAGGATCGAGAAAAGGCGCCAGCGGTGACGTGAAGGGGATCAGCCGTCCATCATCGAAGCGCGCCAGCAACCCGCGGCAATAGTCCACCGTCTCCAGGGCCGAGGCCGGCGTCTGCTGCGCCAGCCCGATCATAAAAAAGAGGTCGAAGCGCCGCGCGCCCGCGTCGAGACACGCGGCGATGGTCTCCTCGATACCCTGATTGGTGTAACCCTTGCCCGAAGCGCGCCGTACCGCCAGCTCGTGCGACTCCGGCGAAAACTCCACCAGGAAATTGGGAAGCGCCGCCGCCAATTCCTCAATGTAGGCGCGCTCCACGGGATAGAAGAATTCCACAATCACCGCGCCATCGAAGCCCTGCACGGCACGGAAAAAGCGCCGCGCGTAGTCCGCTCCCGGCTGGCGCAGATCGCCCAGGATGAAGACCGGCGCCCGGCTCAACCGCCCCATCCGCCGCACGTCCTCCGCCAGCTTCTCCGGCGAACGGTACGCCGGCCGTTGCCGCCCGGAAAGATGGCGCCCGGCGAACGCCGATCCGCCGCAGATTGTGCAATTCTGCGTGCAGCCTTTCACCGTCAACGAGGCCATAATCGGATATTCCAGCCAATGGCTGAACGGCGCGTAGTTGAGCAGGTCGCGGTCGCGCACTACCGATTTGACCAGCGGGTGATAATCCAGGATCAGATGATCCAGGTCTTCCGGGATGTAGGTCAGCGGGTTGACGTGGATCGTGCCTTGCCGGTCTTTCCATGTCAGGTTCGGGACATCCACAGGCGTTGTTCCGGCGACGATGTGCTGTAGGAGCTGCTCCAGGGGATGTTCGGTGGAATCCCCCCGCAGCACGTAATCGACAAACGGGTAGCGGATCAACTCTTCGTGGAAATACGTTGCGGAATAGCCGCCGAAGATGATGGGTGTATGCGGGTGATAAGTTTTGGCTAAGCGCGCCACCTCCAATGCACCGTGCGCATGGGGCAGCCAATGCAGGTCAATGCCGAACGCGCGCGTTTCGATGGCCTGCACGAACTTTTCCGGTTGGAAACGCCGCGAACGTACCATGCGTGCTGCCAGGTTCGCAATCCGCACACGAAATCCGGCCTGCTGTGCGTGCGCCATCAACGTGGCAAAGCCGATGGGATACATATCGAAGACCGGCGTCGAGGGTACCAGATCGGAAATCGGTCCCCACAACGTCGCGCGCTCGCGGAAATCATAGACACTCGGCGCGTGCAAAAATACCAGATCGTACATACTGCCTCCGCAAAAGTGAGCCAGACTACAAAAGTCTCACGAGGCTGCCAAGACTTTTGTAGTCTTCACCGGGACGAGTATAACACAACATTAGAAATCTATTAGAAATGGCGCGCATAGCCCGAATTTTCTTGACCATGATTTATTATATGTTACAATAATGACGTTAATGTGGAAAATCAATTTAGGGGGTACAGAACAATGGCTTTGCTGAATGATGAAATCGTAAGAAATGTGACCGAAATGTTGGCGGGCCTCACCAACAATGTGCGCCTCGTGGTTTTCACGACCAAGAACGGCTGTGAATACTGCAAGGAGATCGTGCAATTGGCTCAAGAAGTCGCGGCGACCTCACCCAAACTGACTGCCGAAGTATACGACTTCGACACCGCGCGTGACAAGGCTGCCGCATACAACATCACAATGGCGCCGGCAATGGTGATCGTCGGCGCGCGCGACTACGGCCTGCGCTACTACGGCATCCCGTCGGGACATGAATTCTCGACGCTGCTGTACGGCATCCAACGCGCGAGCGAGGGAAAACCGGACCTTGATCCGCAAACACTGAGCTTCCTGAACGGGTTGACCCAGCCGGTCAACATCCAGGTTTTCGTCACGCCCACCTGCCCGTACTGCCCGCGCGCGGCCATCCTGGCCTACGACATGGCCGTAGCGAGCGATAAGGTCATCGCCGACGTGGTCGAATCGATGGAATTCCCGGAACTTGCCAATCGCTTCAATGTGATGGGCGTGCCGCTCAGCGTGATCAACGCGAACAGCCGGGTGGAAGGCGCGGCCCCACCCTATATGATCGTCGATGCGATCAAGGCGGCGCTGGCCTAGTATCATCACGTTAAGACGTGCGTCCATACAGCGCACCCAAAATTTACCCAAGCCCGGCTTACCCTGCCGGGCTTGGTGATAGAGCGACAGGGAGGAAAAACGATGTTCGAATTCACACTCAGTCCCGAACCAACCAAAGCCCAAATCAGCGGTGGAGTGTACGATGTCGTCATCATCGGTGCCGGAGCGGCAGGGTTGACGACTGCCATCTACACCGCGCGCGATGGCCTGAAAACGTTGATTCTGGAACGCGAGAGCGCCGGCGGCCTGGCAGCGACCACTGAGATGATCGAGAATTATCCGGGATTTCCCGATGGCATCAACGGCGCAGAGTTGCTGGAGCGTTTCCGCCGGCAGGCAGAGCGTTTCGGCGCGGAGATCATCGAGTTCGATGAAGTGGTCAAGGTCAATCCGATTAAAGTGGGTGAGATCGAAGTGCATACCGAAGGGGGGCAGGTCTACACCGGCAAAACGGTGGTCGTCGCCACCGGTAGCCGGCCGAAGAAGCTTAACGTCCCCGGCGAGAAGGAATTCTACGGGCGCGGGGTGTCCTATTGCGCCACATGTGACGGGCCATTTTTCAAAGACAAGAACGTCGTCATTATCGGCGCGGGCAATTCTGGCTTGCAAGAAGGATTACAAGTTCTCGAATATGCGAAGCACGTCACCTTCCTCGAATTTCTGCCCTACACGCGCGCGGAGCGCATCTTGCAAGAACGCGTCAAAAACCATCCGAAGAGCACCCTGTTGTTCAACCAGCAAGTCACCGCGATTCAGGGCGACAAAACCGTGACCGGCGTCGTTGCAGTGGACCGGGAGACCAAAGCGGAGCACGTCTATCCCGCCGACGGGGTCTTCATTTACGTTGGATACTCGCCTTACAGCGCGTTCGTGGCCGACCTGGTGGAGACCAACAAGTGGGGCTACATCATCACGGATGAGAAAATGCGCACGAAGGTGCCTGGATTGTACGCCATCGGGGATGTGCGCGCCGACAACCCCGCCCAGCTCAGCGTCTCCGTGGGTGATGGGGCAAAAGCGGCTCTAGCCATCCGCGACTTCATCCTGGAACTACAGGGGTAAGTTTTATCAGCAGATTGAGCAGATTTAGCAGAGTGAGTGAAGGATAAAATAATTTAAGCAGGAGCCAGACTACAAAAGTCTTAGCCGGTACCTCGTGAGACTTTTGTAGTCTTTGACAAAGGAGACGCCGGTGCTAACACACTCCATGCAGCACGAAAATGGCGTTCCGACTATGCGACTACAAGACTAACGACTATGCAACTATTTTCGAAGGAGGACCTTATGAAACCAAACATCGGCGACGGCGAGCGGCTCATCCGCGTGATTCTTGGCATTTATGCAATGCTCCTGGGCTTTCTCTTCATCCAGGGGGTCGTGGGCATTATCCTGGGCATCGTGGGACTGGTTGCCTTTGCGACCGGCGCAGTGGGCTGGTGCGGCATCTATGCCTTGCTCGGCAAATCCACCCTCTCAGTCAGCCCGGAAGAACCAGCACAACCGGCGGTAGAGAATGAAACGCCCACAACCGGCGAATCCGACGAGGTAGCCGAGTCCACCGAGGACGAACAACGACCCGAGTAACGACTATCTGAAGATCCCGCAGGAGGGCATTGATGCTGATAAAAAAGGCTTCCGAAGTGCCGGCACAAGCCATGCAAGAAGGCATTGGCATCCGCTGGCTGATCGCCGAAAAAGAAGGCGCGCCGAACTTTGCGATGCGCGAGATTGAACTCCAGCCTGGCGTCGTCTTCACGCCACACCACCACCCTTACGAACACGAAATCTACGTCCTCGAAGGTGAAGGCGTGGTCACGAATCCTGATGGCGATGTAGGCGCCCTGCGACCGGGTGTGTTTGTGCTTGTCCCACCGGACGAAATTCACGGCTACCGGAATACAGGCGACCGGCCCCTCAAATTCATCTGTGTCATTCCTTTGCCCAAGCAAGGGTAAAGAGCACGCCGGCTGATTTTCAAGAAAGATTCAGCGAATGTAGATATTCGCGTAGATGAGCGATTTATTTCCAAGGGGGCAGATTATGACAAACGTACAGGTCACCTGGACCGGTCCAGGGATGCGCATGGTAGGTGATGTCGAAGGCGGGCCGGCGATCCTGCTGGATTCAAGCAGTCCCGAATACGGCACGCACAGCGGTCCCAGCCCGATGGAACTGCTGCTGTTGGGACTGGCAGGCTGCACGGCGATGGATGTGATCTCAATCATGGCGAAGAAGCGCCAGCCGATGACCAACTTGCAGGTGAAAGTCCAGGGAGAACGCGCGCAGACGCATCCCCGAATTTGGACAAAGATTCACGTGGAATACATCGCTTATGGACAGGGCATCAGCGAGACGGCGCTGGCGCGCGCTATTGAGCTTTCCGAATCAACCTACTGCTCGGTGCATGCGATGTTGAGCAAAGCAGCGGAGATCACCACCAGCTACCGCATCGTTGAAACGGCCAACCCGAGCATGCCGGGCCCGCTTAACGTCTGAGCAATCGAGCGCACGTTGTCCCGGCTGCCATGAAGGAAAGACTGCTTCGCTTTATCAGAGAAGACGGGCTAACCGTTCTAATCGTCATTTTGCTCGTGGCGGTCTACGCTTACCTGCGCACGCCGGGAGACGAATTCGCTACGCTGGCCGAGCTGGACACCCGGCTCGCAGCGGGACAGCCCACCATCGTTGAATTCTACGCCAACAATTGCAGCATCTGCCTGCTCAACAAGCCGAAAGTCGATCAACTGGAACGCGATCTGGCAGGCCAGGCAACCGTGCTGCGGCTCGATGTCAAGGACAACGTCGGGCTGGCGCTTGCTGCGCGGTGGAACGTGGTCGGTACACCAACGTTCTTCGTCCTGGACGGCGCAGGCGACGTTGTCTATGCCCGCGCCGGCGCACCAGACATCGAGGCGCTCAAAGCCGCCGTTGCTGCCGCACAACCTTAATTTCCGTTCAATTCGTTAAATCCGTTGAGGCTGTGATAAGGAGCCGGCAAAATGGATGAAACGCCGTTTCCCGTGTTGGTTCCGGGGATGGCGGTGACCCCACCCCCTCCCCTGGCGCGTTATCGCGCGCCAACACCGGAGGGATTTGTGCGCGCGGCGCTTGAAGAGATTACCGCGCCCGGCGACCTCATCGTCGAGTTGGGCATCCACGAACCTACATACATCCGGGAAGCTCTCACCATTGAACGGCGTGTCCTGGGCCTCAACGTCAATCCGCTGCCCCTGCTGTGGGTTCAGGACGCGCTGCAACCGCCCCCGCTGCCCGAGGTGCAGGCAGCCTTTACGCGGCTCGGCGATCTTCCCAAAGGCACGCAGCCCTTTTTCGCGCATGCGCGCGCCCTCTATCTCAGTCGCTGCCCCACCTGCCACGCCGATGGTGTAGCAGAGTGGTTTGCCTGGGACCGCGAGACGCAACGGCCTTTCGCCAAGCGGGTACGCTGCCCACACTGCCCGGAAGCGCAAGAAGGTCAGGTGGACATGCGCGATAGCGCCCTCCTCGAACAGTTCAGCCCACGGTCCGGCCCGGCTTACCACATCGCGCTGGGACGTGCCGCCCCGCTCGATGATCCTGTGCGCGAACGCGCCGCCGAACTGGTCGCCCTGTACACCCCGCGCAATCTCGCCTTGCTGATGGACATCATCCACCGCCTGCCACAAGCCTCCCCTAATCCCGCCATCCAACGCGCGCTGGCCCTGCTCGTCCTCTCCGCCCTGGATTTGGGCAGCAATCTGGTCCCCTACAACGAGCCGCTCACCCGCCCGCGCAGCCTGCGGCCGCCGTCACGTTTTCTCGAATACAACGTCTGGCTGTTGATGGAACAAGCCCTCCGTGAATACAGCGCCCACACCGGCACGCCGGTTGGCATAGCCATTGATGCACCGGTTGGCGATACACCACTGGATACAACACTGACAGCCCTGCTGCAAAGCCGGCCCGGTACTCATCTGCTCCTGTCACATCCATTGCGCGTCGTTGCGCCGGCCATACCGACGGGTACGATCGCGGCGCTGTTGCTCCATCCCCAATCGCCAGATGCCACCTTCTGGGCGCTTTCGGCGCTCTGGTCCGCCTGGCTGTGGAAAGATGTGCCTTACCCTGTGATGCATACCTTCCTGGGACGCCGCCGGCTGGAGTGGGAGTGGTACCGACGGAGCCTCACGGCAACGCTCAAGCGCCTGCAACCGCTGCTCAGGCGCGATGCAACCCTGCTCGTCATCTTGCCGGAGGACGACCCCACCATACTGGCGCACATCATTGCCGCCACTGCCCAGGCCGGGTTCCAGGTGAGCCGCTGGGTCGCGTGTCCACCCTGGGGGTACCGGTTGGCTTTTTACCCCGATAGTCGCGCTGCCACACGCGCACCAGGCGATCAAGCGTTGGCCAAGGTCCTGCAACGCCGCGGAGAACCGGTGCGGAGTACGTTCCTGGAAGCTGTTCATCTTATTAGCACGGGGAAAGATGCAGCGGAGCAGATGGACACGCTGCCGTATCTGACACAAGCGCCAGAATTCAGCACCATCGCGCCTCAAATGGTGTGGTTTCCCACCCCTGCCAGAATTGCCAGGCCGCTGGCGGATCGTGTCGAAGAAAGCGTGCTGCGCCTGTTGCAATCCCAGGAAGCATGGACGCACGCCGCACTGGAAAGCGCCGTGTACGCGCAATTCTACGACGAACTCTCCCCCGAACCGGCGCTGGTCGCAGCCTGTATTGCCGCCTACACAGACGCCGATGCGCAGGGCAGACTGTGGCTGCGCGCCGAAGACATGGCAGCAACACGCGGAGCCGAGACACGCCAGGTACGCGGGCTGCTGCGTCAGTTAGGGGAGCGGCTGCGCTTCGAGGTGAGGCAAGATGAAGCCGGAGACATCGTGTGGGCCGATGCCGGAACGCCGTTGTACCTGTTTCGCTGCACAACCACGGCAGTCTTGGGCCCCCATCTGCTGGCCGCGCAACCACCGGCCCCCACCCGCCGCCATCTGGTGATTCCCGGCGGACGAGCCGCTTTGGTGGCATTGAAGCTCAAACGCGATCCCCGCCTGCAGCAAGCCGTCGAACGCGATCACTGGGTCTTCATCAAATACCGGCATCTGCGGCGTATGGCCGTCGAGATCAACCAGCGGGCCGATATCGAGGTCTACCTGGGTCTCGACCCCATTGTCGAGCAGGCGCAGGTGCAGATTCCGTTGCCGTGGCAATAAAAATAGTAAACGGGGAACGGCAGACAGTAGACGGGGAGAAGCGTTTCTGCCAGGGCAACAAAAAACGGCCCCTAACGATAGGAGCCGTTATTTCTGCTCGCGCGGGCCGGTCGCCTGACCACGCCCGCCAATACCAGGCGCTAAATTTGGAATCCACCGCGCGCGTAGATGATTTTCTGGTGATACCCCTGGATATAGTTCAACAGCCGATGTTTGAGGCTCAACCACAGTTCAGAAGCCAGGAAGTCCTCGGCCACCTGAATATCCTCGGTCACAAAGCCCATGCTGATTTGCGGCCATGACCCATAGAGCGTGTACCACGCATCACTCAACTGCAGTCCCGCATCTTGCAAGATGGTTGGGAACTCCTGCGAGATAAATGCGAAGTACTTTTTCTCGTGTCCGGGTTTGATGTCCCAGGTCATCACTAGTTTAACCGGTACACTCACAGCACTTCCCCCTATACTTTACGGCCTGGGGCGTTGAATGTCACCACGCCCCAGGCACACATAGCCATCATTCTTGTGAATAGTTGCGCAACACCAATGGCAAGTAAATGTAGGTCTTTCCCTCAGAGATATGGAGACGCACCGGCACATTGACGGTGTTGCCGCCCGTTCCGCTGCTGATGTTCAGCATCGCCGAGTAATCACCCGCCGCCAATCCCGTTGGCGTGAAGGTCAGCGTCACTTGCACGCTATCCCCTACTGCCAGGTTGCCGGTTGTCGCCGACTGACCTAACCACGCCACCGCCGGAGACTCGGCTAGAGTCCAAATCAGCGGCACTTCCCCCGTGTTGGTGACATACAACGGCGCAGTGAAAGCATCTGTCCCCACCGTAACTGTATAGGCAAGGTTGGCGGGCGCGACGACAACTTGCGGCACGCGCACGTGCATTGTCACCGGCACATCGACTGGGCCATCAGGATCGTTGCTGGTAATGCGGAAAGTAGTTTGATAGTCGCCCACCGAACGCCCAGTCGAATCAAAATACAAAGTCACCTGCGCCGAGCCGCCAGCAGGTATAGAACCAGACGCCGGCAGCGCATCAACCCAGGCGGCTGGGGAAAGTTCCTCCATAGTCCAGTTCAGTATCAACTCTCCACTGTTGTTAATGGTCAATGTGTCTGTAAAAGTTTTACCCGGCGTGGTCGTGCGCTCAAACTGCGTCGGAGAAACACTAATCTCAGCCGTCCCACACACGCCAAAGCATACCTGGGTCAGATTACTCGTCACGGGAACAGCTAACTCCATCGCATCACCTTGCGCTGTGTTGGTGATAATGTCGCCGCTGGATAATTCGCCAACCTGCACACGAACCTGCACAGAACCGCTCTCGCCATTTTCAAGGGTACCGATGGTACAAATGACTTGTCCCCCTGCGCCACTACCTATGTGCACACAGTTTGATGAGGCGTCGGCGAAGGTGGTTTTAGTACTTAGCTCGTCGGTTAACACCACATTGTGCAGCAGACCGCCGCCCGTGTTCTGATAGGCTATCGTGTAGGTGATATAGTCGTTCGTGTGATACACATTGGCCGGCCACGCCGTCTTGATCAACGTCAGTTCTGGATCGAGAATGGGGGTCTGCGTCGGCGCGCCATTGTCCGTTTCATCCGGCGTCAGGACCTGCCAGATCGTCGTGTTCTCGATTGTGTATTCCGAGTTGACCGCCGTCAGTCCGTCAGTTCCGGCATTGACAGTTGCATACAGCAACACCTGAGCAGTCGTAGAGACAGGGACCTGGCCGATATTCCATGTGACCAGACCCGCGTTGTGGTTACAACTGGGATCGCAACCGGCAAAGGTGACTTCCGCGGGCAGTTGATCCTTGATGACAACGCCGTAGGCCCCATACGAACCGGAGTTCGTATAGGTGAGCGTGTAGGTGATCCTATCGCCGGGGGCCACAGGATGCGTAGGGGCGTCAGCTTTGCTCACGGATAGCCACGGACGCGCGACGCGGGTGACGAGAGGTTTTGCAATAGGCCGCACCGGGATATTCAAAGCCGAAGTTTTCGTCCGGTTTTCCAGATTGGTACCTTCAGCCTCTGCTTTGACCTCTCCCCAGATGATAAAGCGCCCATTGACGTCAGGCAACAAAGTTGGGCAGGACCACACCGCGTTGCCACCTCCGCCGCTACCAGGAGGAGTGAACACCCAAGGCGACTGACAACCACTGGCCTGCGCTGTCGATTGCCCCAAATAGACAAAGTTACTCGGCAGGGTATCCGTCACAAACGCATTCACCATTGGGAAAGGGGCAGTGCTCGTATAATACACCGTGTAGGTTAAAACCCGACCCGGGAATGCAGGCACCGGCGTCGCCGATTTGGTGGTGGCGATACTGGCTTGCCAGGTGTCTTCGATTTCAGACTGCTGCGTTGTCTGATACGTTGTCAGGTCTATCCGATTCGTGTACGAAACAGCCACTGTGACGATTTCCACCTGGAAAAACTTCGTGACGGTCCCACCAACGCCTAGCGTTCCAAGAGACTGAGTCGCGTAGGTTCCGTCACCGGAAAGCGCCCAACCAAAGCTACTATTGTTGGCCCGATACCCCAGATTCGCATCCCAGGTATCG
Organism: Chloroflexota bacterium; assembly: GCA_019873725.1. Lineage (GTDB taxonomy): Bacteria > Chloroflexota > Anaerolineae > B4-G1 > SLSP01 > DSWT01. The sequence goes on from JAIOAS010000116.1 coordinate 13,728, forward strand.
GTAATCACTGCGCCGGTCGCCGTATACGTCCCCAGGTTCTGCACCCGAATCGTGTATTCTACAATCGTACCTACGACTGGCTGCACAACGAGTGGGCCGGTTTTTTCCAATACCAACACCGGGCGCTCCAGGATCATCGAGATTTGGGCACGCTTGGATTCGGCGCCAGGGCTTTCCAGCAAGGCAGAGGCTGTCAACGGTCCGGCGAGGTCATACGGCAGTGGGGCTTTTACCCGTAGGTTGATCGTCAATGTGCGACTCCCACCCGGTCCCACCACATCATCAAAGATATTGTCACTGCCAGTACGCGGCGTCAACGGCGTTGAAGACAAGAATTCCACGTAGGAGCCATAGTCCAGAGTCAACACCACAGGCGCAACAGCCGTACCGGTGTTGCTATACGTCACAGTGTAAACGATATCTTGACCAGCATGAGTAGCCTGCGGAGCATCCACACGCAAGTGCAACGTCGGCACAGCGATAGCCGTTGTTTCAGCAACAGTGAAGGATAAACTCTGGTCGCTGTCCCACGTCATCGTATTGGTCAGGATATATCGCTCCGCGATAGTTTCGGCGACGCGCATTGTCAGGACAATCTGTCTGGAACCACCGGAGGACAGCGTCCCCACATTCCAAATGAGCTGCCGCGCCCCGATATTATGCGCGGAAACAGGTGGATCGGCACTCACAAAAGAAAGCAAGGTGTCATAGGTATCCGTTACGACCACACCGGTATATGGCGTTGTATTTCGCGTATCCGTCAGCCACAAAGTATAGGTCAACAAGGCGCCAGGCGCGACTTCGTCAACCCAGGCTTTTTTGTCTGCAGCCAGCCCCGTGACTCGGATACACGCAGCGCCGCAATTGCCCGAGATAAGCGCCTGCGGGAATGCGCTGTAATCGCGCTCGCCTTCAACTGCGCCGAACTTGGTGCTATAGCCTTCCACCGACACTGCGCTGGTATACAGTCCCGGCACTGCGGTCGGCAGCACCCGAACCAGATAGGAAAACTCATAGTACCTGGTCGTCAAATCGGTGCGCGGCAAGCCATAGATTGTCCAGCATACTTTGCCTGTGCTATTTGGCGCAGGCGGAGTATACGCCGGACAAGTCGGAGCGCCGCCCACAGCAGAGCAACCTTGATCCGACCGATACTCAAAGCCCTCAGGAATGACATCGCACACTTGCAGTTCGTGCGCCGCCGTTCCGGGGGCAGCGCCGCTGTTGCGCAAGCGGATCTTGAGGATTACATCGTCGCCCACCGTAACCGGCGCAGTAGCGTCACGGACCGAAGCAAATTGCGCGTTCGCCAGGAAAGGTTGAATCACGGTCACGTTCGTCGAATTAGCTTTTGTGGTCAAGTTAGCATAGTTGCCGCCCAGGTTACCGTACGCGAAACCAGTCGGCGGCGTCCAATAAAGCATTGCACCGGTCGTGTTACCTTCAACAGTATTGTTGGCCGCCTGCATATTCGTCGCGCTTTCCCAGACCGGCACACCACGATAATCCAGGCCGGTGTTCAGCGCTGTATAGCTGACCGTTACCTGCCGCAGCGTACCCGTCACCGGCAGCGTATCCATATTCACACGCAGATTCTCAAAGTAGCGCGCCGCAGAACCGGTTCCTGCTACGGGACCTTCCAGAACTGCATAACCGAGCAACGTCGCGCCCTGTAGGGTCAACGTGCCTGATACATAA
>JAIOAS010000117.1 GCA_019873725.1 Chloroflexota bacterium
TCGTCTTGAGACGCATCGTCCTTTTTAGGTGTGCGCTTATCCCGCGCCCAGACAAACCGCTCACGCTCCATCACACACTCGGTGCGTTCCGTATACCCCGCCACCTCATCTTCCACGCGGTACGAATACGCCGACACAAAATGCCAGCCATCCTCGGCGTAACGACCGGCCTCCTGGCAATCGATGATCTGGGTTTTGCGGACGGTGAGCAAAGAGCGCAAGGCCGTCCCCACGTTAGCCAGCAACAACAAAACGAGGCATCCGAACAGCACACCCGCGGCAATCAGCAGCGGCCTGGAAACGGTGATCGTGTCTTGTCGCCCGGGTTTGCTCTCCCGCGTTCCAACGGCTGAATACTTCGGCGCACCCATCGCAGGCGGCGGTGTTCCAGAGGCAACCCGAGACGGACGTGATGGCTTATCGCCGACAGCGGCTTTACGCTTCGGGTTGTTGAGGACGATGCCCAGCACGCCAACCCCGATCAGCAACAGACCAAACAGCACCCAGATCACGATTCCCAGGTACGCGCGGAACACGTAGAGGATGATCGCCAGAAAAATCAGGCAACCGAGCGTAATCAGAACAATGGGAAACAGATTGCGCTTAAGTGTAGAACGTAGCATGGATCGTTTTCCTTCCACCGTCTGGTCATCGGCCAATACAACGACGTTTTCCTATCCGATGAAGTAAGTATAAGGCAAGGTGAAGAAAGGGCAAGCCCAGCACCCCCTCGCCACCTGCCCGGGGTGCTACATCCACAGCAGCAGATGACAGCAATGGTATAATGCGTTGCTATTGGATCGGGCGGGGACGCCACCGCATCTGGGTACAACGCTGATGATGAAAATGGCCGCAGCACTACCTGACTTATGACGTTCAGACTTTTACAAGAGGAGGTATCGATGCAGACTTATCACTTGCGCCGTTCCGAAAAAGCGATCACCGATCCCGCAGAAATGTGGGCCATCATTGCCGAACAAAAGGTGATGACGCTGGCAATGTGCAAAGACAATGTCCCTTACCTTGTCACGGTCAACTATGGCTATGATCAGGCGGCGGGCTGCCTGTACTTCCACTGCGCCGCCGCAGGGAAAAAGATGGACTATCTGCAGGCCAATCCCGCAGTGTGGGGGCAAATCCTGGAGGACAACGGCTATCTCGATGGCAAATGCGATCACGCCTTCCGCTCGGTGCAGTTCCAGGGGCGCGTTGCCTTCGTGGATGACATTGACGAAAAGCGTCGCGCGCTTTCCTTGATGATCGACCGCCTGGAATCCGATCCCGCAGCGGTAAAGGCGCGGCAGGTCACGGACAAAGCTGTAGCAAAGGTCACAATCGGCAAGGTACACATCGAGGGAATGAGCGGGAAAGCCAATAAGAGTACAGCCTGAGAGAAGCGGGAACACAAACAAAAGACGGCCCTTTTCGGGCCGTCTTTTTAAGGCTGGGGGCGGAGGATTCGAACCCCCACATATGGATTCAGAGTCCACTGTCCTACCGTTAGACGAGCCCCCACTGCTTTATCGACTTGACAGGGGAGAGTATACCACCCTTTTCCATTTTGACAAACCCCACTTGACCTCGACCAGGGCTTTAGCAGTATCGTCATAGCTCCCTTATTTCGCTGCGAGCGGATCGGCAGATCCGCGTGTGATGACGCATTTCAGCTTACAACGGGGAACTGGCGTTCCCCTGTTCCCTTATTTCGCTGCGAGCGGATCGGCAGATCCGCGTGCAATGGCGCATTTCAGCTACAACGGGGAACTGGCGTTCCCTGTTCCCTTATTTCGCTTCGAGCGGATCGGCAGATCCGCGGGTAATGACGCATTTCTGCTTACAACGGGGAACTGGCGTTCCCTTGTTCCCTTATTTCGCTTCGAGCGGATCACCAGATCCGCGTGCAATGGCGCATTTCAGCTTACAACGGGGAACTGGCGTTCCCCTGTTCCCTTATTTCGCTTCGAGCGGATCGGCAGATCCGCGGGTAATGGCGCATTTCAGCTTACAACGGGGAATGGCGTTCCCTGTTCCCTTATGTCGCTTTGAGCGGATCGGCAGATCCGCGGGTGATGACGCATTTCAACTTACAACGGGGAACTGGCGTTCCCTGTTCCCTTATTTCGCTTCGAGCGGATCGGCAGATCCGCGGGTAATGGCGCGTTTCAGCTTACAACGGGGAACTGACGTTCCCCTCGAAGCAAGGGGGAGAACTACAACGGGGAACTGGCGTTCCCCTCGGAGCAAGGGGGAGAACTACAACGGGGAACTGGCGTTCCCCTCGGAGCAAGGGGGAGAACTACAACGGGGAACTGGCGTTTCCCTCGAAGCAAGGGGGAGAACTACAACGGGGAACTGGCGTTCCCCTCGGAGCATCAGGCCAATCTGCGTCCGGGGGTGCATTTCAATTCGGGGGCAAAAGCCAGATAGACGTTTGATTTAACCGCAGAGTTCGCTGAGAACGCGGAGAAATTTCTGGCAACTCTGCGGACACTACGTGCTCTGCGGTGCAATTTAAGAAAAGTCGCCCCCATTCTGAAATGCACCCGCGTCCGGTCCCTTCTTGCCAAAGCCCTAAAAGCGAGTACAATCTTCCCCGGAGCCGATTTGTGGCTCCTTTATTTGTATAGGCAAGCAGGCCAGAAGAAGGAAACGATGGAATATCACGATGCACTGCGGTATTTATACGGGCTGATCGATTACGAGAAACGCCGGATCGAGAATTATACGCCGCGCGAATTTAAGCTAGAGCGCGTGGAGCAGTTTTTAGAAAAGCTGGGGAATCCCCATCACAGCTATCCCACCCTCCACATCGCCGGGACGAAGGGCAAAGGCTCGGTTTCGGCGATGCTGGCTTCAATTGCGCGCGCCGCCGGGCTGCGGACGGCCCTGTACATCTCGCCGCACCTGCACACCTACCGCGAGCGCATCCAGATCGACGGCGAGCCGATCGCGCGCGAGACGCTGGCCGATTTGGTCGCCGAGGTGCGTCCCGCCGTCGAGGGCGTCGAGGGGTTGACGCTGTTCGAGGTCACCACCGGCATTGCGTTCCTCTACTTTGCCCGGCAACACGTGGACATCGGCGTAATCGAAGTGGGACTGGGCGGGCGGCTGGATGCGACGAACGTGATCACGCCGGAGGTTAGCATCATCACCTCGCTGAGCCTCGATCACACGCGGCTGCTGGGCAACACGCTGGCCGAAATCGCGCGCGAAAAAGGCGGCATCATCAAGCCCGGCGTGCCGGTGGTGAGCGCGCCGCAAAAGCCGGAGGCCATGGCCGTCCTGGAAGCCATCGCGGCTGAACGTGCGGCCCCCTTAACCGTGGTGGGGCAGGATTGGGCCTGGGAAGCGCTCCAGCATGACCTGGAACGGCAGACGATCACCGTGCGTCGGACACACGCCCCCTCCGCGTTCGACGGCGTGTATACCCTCTCGCTGCTCGGCGATTTCCAGCAAGAGAATGCCACCGTCGCCATCGCCACAGCGGCAGGGCTGTATGAAAATGGCCTCGCGTGGGCCACCCCGGCCGCAGTCCATGACGGACTGGCGCAAACGCAATGGCCGGGCCGCATGGAAATTCTACAGCGCGAACCGCCGGTCGTCATCGACTGCGCGCACAATCCGTACTCGGCGGAAACGCTGGCCCACTCACTCAAGACGTGGTTCCCCGATACACGTTGGCTACTCGTCTTCGGCGCTTCCAGCGACAAAGATGTGTCGCACGTGTTAGAAGCGCTTCTCCCACTGTGTGAACGCGTGTGGGTCACCCGCTCCTATCACCCCCGCTCCAGCGCTCCAGAGGCGCTCGCCGCGCATTGCGCAGCCTTAGGCAAGCAAGCCGACATCATGCCCGAACCGTCACACGCCCTGGCAGCGGCGCTCGAACACCTCAAACCGGGATTGGGCGTTATTACAACGGGATCAGTCTTCCTCGTTGCCGACGTGCGGGCCGCCTGGGCGCACCAAAAGGGCCTCAGCCTGCCCTTAGGAGACTGGGACGACGAGCCGTGGTAGAACACCGCCGGTGGCACCCGACAACAGCCCGTGTCCGTGCGATTTGCCTGGGCGCGCTCGCAGTGCTGATGCTGTTGGCAACAACCCCTTTACACGCTGCATCCTCCTCCCCGTCTACCGTCTACTGCCTACCGTCTACCAATGGCCCCACCGACCCCGCAGAAATGGAGTCCTTCCTGGATGCCTTCATCACGACGCAGTTGACGGAATACCAAATCCCCGGCGCGGCTGTGGCCGTGGTCAAGGATGGCACACTCTTTTTCGCCAAGGGATACGGCGTCACGGATAGTCGCAGCCAGACGCCGGTGCAGGCCGACCGCACGCTTTTCCATGCCGGTTCCGTGACCAAGCTCTTCACGTGGACCGCAATCATGCAACTCGTCGAGCAGGGGCGTCTCGATCTCCACACCGACGTCAATGCCTATCTCAAGGATATCCAGATTCCGGCAACCTTTGCCGAACCCATCACCCTGCATCACTTGCTGACCCACACGCCGGGCTTTGAGGATCAACTCAGTAACCTCTACCGCTTCGGCCCGAACGACGGCCTGTCGCTGGATGAGTATATCGTCCGCAAGCTGCCCGCGCGGGTCTACCCGCCGGGAGAGATCATCGGCTATTCCAACTATGGCGCGGCACTGGCCGGCTACATCATCCAGCAGGTGACGGGGATGTCCTACGAGCAATACGTCGAAGAGAACATCCTTGCGCCTTTGGAGATGCACCGTTCGACCATCCGCCAGCCCGTGCCGGATGAATGGATACCCGACCTGGCGCTGGGTCACTATCCGGGGCTAAACGGCCCGCTTCCGCTGCACGAGTACTTCCCGTCCGCGCCCGTTGTGGGTCTCACGGCCACCGTGACCGACATCGCCAGGTTTATGATTGCGTTTCTGCAAGATGGTCAATACAACCAAACGCGCATCCTGCAAGCCGCCACAGTGCAGGCGATGCAGCGGCAACAATTCACCCACGATCCCCGCCTGCCGGGCGTCACGTATGGATTGGTGGAATGGACGCGTAACGGACAACGGATGCTGTGGCATGGGAGCAGCACCGGCTTTTTCGAGGGCATGATTTTCTTCCTACCGGAGCACAACCTCGGCGCGTTCGTCGTCTACAATCGCAAAACGCCCTTCCAGACCGGGCGACAGTTCCGGCAGGCATTTCTGGACCACTATTACCCCGTCACGGTTGCGCCGCAACCCCATACCGGCGATCCGGCATTAGCGCGCGAATTTGCCGGCGCTTACCGCGAGAGCCGCTGGTCGCACAGTCGGGCCGACAAGATCATCTACCTTTTCACACGCTACTACACGATGAAAGCGACGGCGGATGGACAACTTCACCTTAACGGCGTGGCTTACGTCGCCACGGAGCCGGGCGTCTTTCATGCCGTGGATGGAGAAGGCACTTTGATCTTCCACACCGGCGCACGCGGGCAACCGGTGTACGGTTTCTATGATTACGACCCGCACAAGGTCTTTATCAAACTGGCGTGGTACGAGACGCGCCCCTTTCACCTGGGCATCTTGATTGGGTGCGGGTTGTTCTTCATCTCGGCGCTGGTCGCCGGAGCGCCGGGCCGTGTGCCGGCGCATGCCCCCTGGATCGTTGCCGAAGCGCACAGCGTCTTCCAATGGTTAGGCGCGTTCAACCTGCTGTATCCGGTGGGGATGTTGGGAATTGGGATCACCGGCTTGATCGATGCTTTGCCCGACCTGTCGTTTCTGGCCCCGCTGTTCGTGTTGGGGTTGATCGGCGGGTTGATTGTGGCGCTATACCTGGTGGGAGTGGCGTGGCGGGGGCGGTACTGGAGCGTGACCCGTCGCCTGTATTACACCCTGGTGGTGTTGGCCGGCTGCGTCTTTAGCGGATGGCTAAACTACTGGAATCTGTTAAGATTGTGGGTGTTTTAGTCGCAGTATGAAATGGAGATAGGTGAATGAATTGGGAAAATTTTCCACTCACGCCGGATGACCTGTTCGGCGACTTTGTAGATACGCCGCCCGATGAAGACGAGGGTCCATTCGAGGCCATCATCCTGCCGATCCGCGATCTGGTCGTCTACCCGCAGATGGTGACCCCGCTGTATCTGGGGCGCGAAACAGCGATACACGCGTTGGAAATCGCCATTCAGGAGGATTGGCCGTTGGTGGTCGTGGCACAACACAACACCGAGACGGATGAGTATCCTGAAGTGGAAGACCTTTACGAGATAGGCACCGAGGTGATCGTCGCCCGCTCAATCCGCCTGCCGGATGGCAGTTCCAGCGCCATCGTGCAGGGCATCCAACGGGTGAAAATTCTCGAATATACCCAGCGCACGCCGTATCCGATGGCGAACGTGATTGCGCTGCCGGAAACCTTCGAGGAGAGCGCGCACGTCGAGGCACTCACCCGAGCCGTCCTGACGATGCTCGAGAAAGCCGTTGAGATGAACCAGGCTCTCCCCGAAGAGGCATACATCTACGCGATGAATGTGAGCGATCCGGGTCAATTGGCCGACGTCATCGCGCAGATGATCAACCTGACACTCGAAGTGCGCCAGGACCTCCTGGAAACGCTGGATACGACCGAACGCTTGCAGAAGATCAGCGCCCACCTGGCGCGCGAACTGGATGTCCTGGAACTGGAAAACCAGATTCATACCAACGTGCAGAAAGAAGTCGACAAATCGCAGCGCGAGTATTTCCTGCGCGAGCAACTGCGCGCCATCCAGCACGAACTCGGCGAAACGGACGTCTTCACCCGCGACGTGGCGCAACTGCAAGAGGAATTCGCCGCCCTCGAATTGCCCGACGCCGCGCGCAAACAGGTCGAAGAGGAGCTGGCGCGGCTGGCGATGATGCCCGCGATGGCCCCCGAAGTGGCGATCGTGCGCACCTACCTGGATTGGCTGCTCCACCTGCCGTGGACTAAGATCACCGAGGACAACCTGGACATCAAAAACGCCGCTCAGGTGCTGGAATCGCGCCATTACGGCCTGTCGAAGGCCAAAGAGCGCATCCTCGAATACATTGCCGTGCGCCGCATGGCGCCGGAGAAGAGCCGCAGCACCATTCTGTGCTTCGTCGGCCCGCCGGGCACGGGGAAGACATCCCTGGGGCGCTCCATCGCCGAGGCTCTGGGGCGCGCTTTCGTGCGCGTCTCGCTGGGCGGCGTGCGCGACGAGGCCGAGATCCGCGGGCACCGGCGCACCTACATCGGCGCGATGCCCGGACGCATCATCCAGACGATGCGCCGCGCCGGCACGCTGAACCCGGTCTTCATGCTGGACGAAATCGACAAGCTCGGCCAGGACTTCCGCGGCGATCCTTCGTCGGCGTTGTTAGAGGTGCTGGACCCCGAACAGAACCACGATTTCTCCGACCACTACCTGGAAATCTCCTACGACCTTTCCAAAGTGTTGTTCATCACCACCGCCAACATCCTGGATCCCATTCCGCCGGCGTTGCAAGATCGCATGGAAGTCATCGAATTTCCCGGCTACACCGAGGAAGAGAAGATCGAAATCGCCAAGCGCTTTTTGATCCCGCGCCAGGTGGAACTCAACGGGTTGGAAGCGCACCCGCCGCACTTTCTCGACTCGGCGTTGCACACGTTGATCCGCCAGTACACCTACGAAGCCGGCGTGCGCAATCTTGAACGGGAAATCGGCAGCCTGTGCCGCAAGGCTACCCGCCGTCTCGCCGAAGATAAGCGCCCGCTCACCACCGTAAGCGCAAAGACGCTCGAAAAGTACCTGGGGCCACCGCGCTATCTCAGCGATCACCTGGAACAACAGGATCAAGTCGGCCTGGCGATGGGCCTGGCATGGACGCCGAACGGCGGCGACCTGTTGCCGGTCGAAGTCGCGCTCATCCCCGGCAAGGGCGCGCTCATCCTCACCGGACAACTGGGCGAGGTGATGCAGGAATCGGCGCAGGCCGCGTTGACGTATCTGCGCTCACAGGCCGGCGCGTGGGGCATCGATCCCGAAGTTTTCGAGAAAACCGACATCCACATCCATCTACCAGAAGGCGCCATCCCCAAAGATGGACCCTCCGGCGGGATCACGATGGCGGTCGCGCTGTTCTCGGCCTTTACGGGACGTCCGGTGCGCCGCGACGTCGCCTTGACCGGCGAAATCACGCTGCGCGGGCGCATCCTCCCCGTCGGCGGGCTGAAGGAGAAACTGCTCACCGCGCATCGCGCCAACGTGCAGAAGGTGATCTTGCCGGCGCGCAATGCCAAAGATCTGCCGGAAATTCCCCGCAATATTTTGAAGAAACTCAACCTGGTGTTGGTCGAAAGTATGGAAACGGCACTGGAGGAAACGCTTTTGCCGCTGCCGGAGAGTGCGGCTGAACCTGTAGGGGAGGGGGGCATAGCTGCAGGACAGTAAAAACTCCCCGTGCTGTGGACTTGGCGGGCGCGGTCAGAGACCGACCCGAGCAGCAGGCGCGGTCAGAGACCGGCCCGAGCAATTTGTAGCCTCTGCCACAAAAAGGGGCGCGGTTTGTGACCGCGCCCCTTGAAGTTAAGTGTAAATTGCCGGTCAGTACACCGGCTTCAGGACGCCGTAATTGCCGGCCTCGCGGCGATAGATAACGCTGAGACGGCCATCGTTGCCGTCAAGGAAAATGTAGAAAAGGTGATCCAAAAGCTCCATCTGCTCAATGGCTTCCTCAGGCGTGATGGAATGAACCTCAAATTCTTTGACCCGCACAATCCGAGGCGGCGCTTCTTCTTCAACCGTCTCCTCGGCCCCGGCTTCGAGCGGCTCTTCGGGCGACGGAGCAACCCGCCGCTTCGTCGTTTTGCGGCCCTTGTACCGCTCGACCCGCCGATACATTTTATCCATCACAGCGTCGATAGCAGCAAAAATGTCCCCGGCGCGTTCTTCGGCCCGCAAGATAGCTTTGGGAACATTGATGGTAATCTGCGCAACCATCCGCCGCGTGTTATCCCGCGCGTTACTTTCGGAGAGGTCTACGCGGATGGTTTCGAGCGAAGGAAGGAAACGCTCGAACTTGGCAACTTTTGTCTCGACGTAATCCCGTAATCGTTCGGTCAACTCTATATTGCGTGTGTAAATCTGTAACATCTCCATAGGTAATCCTCCTTAGAAAGTTAGGGCCTCCCAGCCAAAGCCTCCCAGGCCCATTGATAGCTATTGAACGCTACCCGCCCCCTCAAGACGCGCGGGCCAGCGTAAAGGCATTGACACTTTGCGCACCGCAGGCCAACAACGCCGTTGCACAGGCATCCAGCGTGGCGCCGGTCGTGGCGACATCATCCACCAGCGTCACCTGCTTCCCGGCAAATGGTGCGCATGTCACACACGAAAAAGCTGCTTCCACGTTCCGCTTGCGTTCATCCCGCTTCAAGCGTGTCTGTGAGGCTGTTTCCCGAACCCGCACCAACGCACCACTCACCACCGGCAAGCCCACCTGCCGTCCTAACGTTTTGGCGATCAGCATAGACTGATTATACCCTCTTTTGGCTTCGCGATTGGCGTGAAGTGGTACAGGCACCAGCACATCGCTTGGCAGGTGATGACGATGCCAGCTTTCAACGATGCGGCCGGCCAGAGGTTTCAAAATATCACTCGCTCCCCGATATTTGAGCGCATGAATCGCATCGCGGATTTTCCCCTCAAACAGAAACGCCGCCCGAACAGGCGCGACCTGAAGTGGAGTAGCACGACACACAGCACAGAGATGCTCAGCCCCCCTGTTCTCAGAGACGTTTTGAGGACGCCCGCATCTGGGACAAATAGGGGCATTGAAAAGGGGAATTTGCGGCACGCAACGCTCACAAAGCCAGGTCCCAACGTGCTTACACACAACACAACGCGGCGGAACAAAAAGGTCTAAGACCTGGCGATACACACTCCATGCGTACCGTACGAACTCATTCACGTTTTCGTCAGGAATTGAAAACACCGGTGTTCTTGATCTTGATAATCGCCGGCCCCAACAACACAATCAAAATCGTCGGAAAGATGAAAAACACCAACGGGAACATCATTTTCACCGGAGCTTGACGAGCTTTTTCCTCAGCCCGTTGGCGACGCTTCATGCGCATCATATCCGATTGAATCCGCATGACCTTCGCCATGCTCACCCCCAGGGTGTCGGCCTGAATAATCGCCGCAACAAATGTGGTCACATCCGGCACATCCATACTGTTAGCCATATTGCGCAAAGCCTCACGGCGCAATTTGCCCAATTGCATCTCCTGTACCGTGCGGGCAAAGGCCAGACTCAAGTCGTTATCCCATTTTTCGGCCACTTTCGACATTGCTGCGTCGAACCCTAACCCGGCTTCCACACAAATGGTCAACAAGTCCAACGCATCTGGCAAAGCCTTAACGACACTCGCCTGGCGCGCGCTTATCTTGGAACCAAGCCACACGGTTGGTAGCATAAATCCCAACACCACCGCAATGGCGACAATCAATATGCGTTGGAATAGCGGAAAAGAGGTAACGAAGACAATCGCCAAAGAGGCTATGCCAAGAACAATTGCTGCCACCATGCGGTAAGCCAGAAACTGCGTAGGTTTGATCTTATGCGCCAGGCCCGCCAATTCCAACTTATGGCGCGAAGCTTCGATGGTCTGCTGCGGCGTAAAACGCTGTGCCATCTTGCTCAAAGCTTCCATCATCGGGATGAGGACACGCTGCGAGAAGGGTTGGGAAAGCTCAAGCTCTTCCAGCGTCACCGACTGTCCCAGGGCTGCCAGCTCGTTCAGGCGGTCGTCAAGGCTCTGCGTCGTGCCAGCCCGACGCGAGAGCAACACCACAACCACCACCAGCACCACGATCCCCCCAAAGATAACGGGTAGCATCGTTCCCTCCCTTACACTTCGATACTCACGATTTTGTTAATGACAAAATAGCCCAGGCCAATCATAATAATCGAGACGATGATCATGACCCAGCCACAAGAATCGGTAAACAGCCCTCCCATAAAGTCGGGCGTTATCATATAGATGAGACCGGCCAGGGCGAAAGGCAGCGCGGTAATGACATAACCGGTGATGCGCCCCTGGGCGGTCATCGCTTTGATCTCACCTTTGATGCGCACGCGCTCCCGAATGGTAAAGCTGATGGCATCGAGGACTTCGGCCAGGTTTCCTCCCACCTCACGCTGCACGCTCATTGCAGTGATGACCAGGTCCATGTCCGCGCTGGGCATACGGCGGATCAGATTCGCCATCGCTGTGTCGAACGGAACGCCGAGTTGCAATTCCATCACCACCCGCCCAAATTCCTCAGAGATAGGCACCGGCATTTCGTTAGAGATGACTTCCATAGCCTGCATCGTGCTGTACCCGGCCCGCAGCGAGTTCACCATCAGGTTCAAAGCATCACCCAGTTGATCGTTGAACAGTTTAAGGCGTTTGTTCTTTCGCATAGAAAGATAAATGCGTGGGAGGAAGAAGCCGGCCAAAACACCGATCGGTACGAAAATTATGCGATTGAGAAGAAAGAAAACCAGGCCGGCGACAGTGGAAAAGAGCACGGTCATCACGAGGAATTCCCCAACCGTCCATTTAAGGTTCGCGCGCGCCAACTGTGTCGAAAGGTTTTGCGCGAAACCGCGTCCCGCTACAGCGCGGTCGACAGCCGCCCCGACGACAGATTCACGTTTGCCTTTCTTCTCTTTTTGTTTGGGTTGCTTTTCGGTGTCGCCCAGGCGCTCTTCAACCAGCTCCTGCCCGGCGGGTCTGCCCGACAGCCCCCCCACCAGCAAGATCACCGAAATAAGAACGACCACACCACCAATTATCACTATGGGGTTCATGGTTTATGCACCTTTCTATTCATCAGGCGCAGTATAGTGTGCCTTAGTAGCGTACACGCTGCGCAACGCCAAAGATCGATGGCGGTAAGTGAATCCCGGCTTCTTCAATTTTTTCCATAAATTTAGGGCGGATCCCGGTTGGTCGCAAGCGCCCGATGATCTTGCCCTCTTCAAGTCCGGTCTGCTCGAATTTGAAAATATCCGCCGTGGTAATTACGTCGCCTTCCATCCCCTGGACTTCGGTGATCGAGGTTACACGCCGCGATCCATCGCGCATGCGTTCCAACTGCACAATCATATCAATGGCGGAGGCGACCTGCTCACGGATGGCACGGTGGGGCAATTCCATGCCGGCCATCAACACCATGGTTTCCAACCGCGCGAGAGCATCACGGGTATTGTTCGCATGGAGCGTGGTCATACTCCCTTCGTGACCGGTATTCATTGCCTGAAGCATATCCAATGCCTCGCCGCCACGGCACTCCCCCACGACGATGCGGTCTGGGCGCATCCGCAAGGAGTTGATCACCAGATCGCGGATGCTCACCTCGCCCTTGCCTTCCACGTTGGGTGGACGCGATTCCAGCGTAACGACGTGTTCCTGCCGGAGTTGCAGCTCCGCCGCGTTCTCAATCGTGATAATGCGCACGTCCGAGGGGATGAAGCTCGAAAGCACATTGAGGAAGGTCGTCTTGCCGGTACCGGTGCCGCCAGAGACAATGATGTTGACAGCCGCAATGACACAAGCCCGCAAGAACTCGACAGCTTCTTCGGTGATCGAACCAAAGCGGATCAGGTCTTCAATCGTGAGTGGCTTTTTGAAGAATTTACGGATAGTCAGTGTGGGACCGTTCAAAGCAATCGGCGGGATGACTGCGTTAACGCGCGAGCCATCCTTCAAGCGTGCATCCACGGTCGGACTACTCTCGTCGATGCGGCGGCCTAGCGGCGCGACGATGCGCTCGATAATCCGCATCAAGTGTTCGTCGGACTCGAAAGCCAGGTTCACCCGCTGCACCTTACCCCGGCGTTCCACGAAGATTTTCTTGGGACCGTTCACCATGATCTCGGTAATGGTTTCATCGGCCAGCAGGGGTTCCAGCGGCCCCAAGCCCAGGATTTCTGCCACGATCTGTTCAAAGAGCGCATCGCGCTCTTTACGCCCCAGGATGATGCTTTCTTCCTGCAGAATTGCATCGTACATCTCCTTGATGGTCGCACGTACTTCGGCGGTGCGAGAAACATCCATCGAAGGATCCATTTCGGTAATTAACCGATTCTGCACCCGGGTTTTCAGGTCCATATAGGCATCCCGCGCACGCGGCACGGCACGCCGTTGGACCTCTCCGGCGTCGCTCACACTGGGTTCAGGGGCAACAGGTGCAGGTGCGGCAGGTGAAGGCGACGGTGAAGGTTTCTTCTCAATTCTGCGCAAAAGTGACACGGCTCATCCCCCCACTTCAGACTATAATAAACGACCGATCCCCGGTCGTTTCTGCGCTTCACTCACCGGAACAGTCTCTTCAACCGTTTGCGCGAAGTATTTTTGTATTTCGGTCGCAAAGTTAATGATTGCCTGTCCAATCGGCGTCCGGGTGTTCTTAAGGATGAGTGGCTCGCCGTAGTTGGCAGCACGCAGCGCAATCCGCTCATCGTATGGGATATGGACCATCGCCGGCATCATTGCCCGCTCAATCGCTTCGGGCTGGATGCCCATTCGTTTGGTGTCCACCCCATTGATGACCAACGAAACCTTATCCATAGTGTAACTCAATTTTCGTAACAAATCAATAAACTGCCGCGCCCCGCGAATCTCAGGAATAACCGGACGGGTGACCACAATAAACAAGTCACTCACGTCCAATGTGGCCAAAATTACGTCATCGACCTGGTGTGCTGTATCAACGATAATGTAATCGAACTCCTGGCGCACAAACTCCAAGATTGCTTTGAGGCGCGTGTTCGCACCGCTCTCCTCGACCTCGCTATCCCGAAACACTTCTGCATCCTCAGGTGTAGCCGGGGCGGTCAGGACCTGCACCCCGCTGGAGTGCGAAACCAGGATAGTCCGTAACAGGTCAAAATCCATATCTTGCACGTGTGGCGCCAGGTCGGCAATCGTGCGAGCCGCTTGCAATTTCATAAAAATGGCGATATCGCCAAATTGCAGGTTCGCGTCGACCAGACACACTTTAGCATCCGCCCCCAACACCATCTGCAGAGCAATAGCCAGGTTGACGGCCAGGGTTGTGCATCCCGTCCCCCCTTTAGGGCTGTAGATGGTCACGATCTTGGCATTGGCCGCCCGCGAGACAGTTCCTGCCACCTGGGGCATACCAGGTATGGGCATAAGCGGCCCTGTTCCCATCTTCTGACGCATCGTATAAACGCGATGGATCGCATCCAATAACTCGTCGGCGCTCGGTGGTTTAGTCAGGTAATCGCGTGCACCGGCCATCATGGCTCGGCGCATGTAATCGGTTTCTCCCTGGACGGAGAGCATAATAACTTGCACGGTTGGAAGGGCCTCTACGATCTTGCTCGTCGTCGCGATGCCATCCATACCGGGCAAGTTAATGTCCATCAGCACAACGTCGGGGAATACCTGCGTGACCGACCTCAGGGCTTCCTCCCCACTACCGGCCATCACAACAACTTCGATATCGGGATCAAACGAGAGCAGTTTACGCAATTGCTCACGTGTCTCCGCGATATCATCAACAATCATCACTCGAATTTTGTCAGCCATAAACGGTCTTGTTCCTCCAATAAGGCAGGACTGGCGATGGTAATCCCCCAGCTAAACATCATTACGGCAAACTATCGAATCAGGCCAAAGCGCCGCTAAACATGCAATTTGTACAGTGCTTTGTGTTGAAAATACTCAAAGCAGCTAGAAAGTCAAGCGCCGCTTTCGTTAAGCTTACCGGTATAAATTAGTTTATCACGGCCTCTCAGTGATGTCAATTCATTATCAGCAGATCTACTTTTGCTTGGTCTGGATCGCCGCTCCAGACCAGAACGGCGGGTCTGACGATCCCCTGGAAGCATTTTTGGATCTACTGATTATAATCCATCAATCGTATGCGCCTGGCTCTCTAGCCATTTTCTGATGTTCATCAGTTCATCGCGCGTATTCTGCAGGTTCTTGCGCTCGGCGCGGATAAAGCGCGTATACGGCGCAATCGCCGCTTCAATTTCGCGCAGCGCCCGCTCCAACTCCCGCGTAAACTGCGTGTTCAGGCTATGCATCAGTTGATCGCGCACCGCAGCGATCTTTTCGTGTAATTCGTTTTTGACCGCGCGCCTCTTCGCCGGGATGACAAACAATCCCAGCACGGCCACCGCTCCGGCAGCCAGAATACCGGTCAAGTCGGCAGCGCTCGTGGTAGCCAACGCCGTGACAATCGCACCGAGGCCCACCGCGCCGACCTCAACCAAGGCTGTACCGGCGACCGCCCGTTGCACCTCGGCAGCGATGCGGGTTGATTCCTCCATTCTGTCGTAATTCTCCAGAACTTGCTGCGCCACGCGCCCTACCGTGTCGAGCAGATGGGCGCGATCGTAGGTAAAGCTTCCTCCGGTCTGCCCCACC
>JAIOAS010000118.1 GCA_019873725.1 Chloroflexota bacterium
GACCGCCTCGAAGCCGCGCTCCTCGGCGTACTGCGCGTAAGCCATCCCATCGCGGATGGGGTGCGCATCCTGCAAATACATCCCGACTCGTGGAATATCGTTTTGTGGCATACTTAACCTCCTCGTATAATATGTTCTGATGGTGGGAGCGCCAGCCCGTTCCCGACTTGACAAAAACCGGAATCTCTGGCATCCTGGGGGCTGGCCCAGGGAGGGTAGCGCTGTACCTCCTTATCTGGGGAGGGACTTACGCCGCGCTGTCCTAGATTCCTAAGCGGGATCAACAGATCACCAGTGCGATATTCAGGAGCGTATGTGCATCCATGTGTATTGTACCACAAGGCGCGAGAACGGGCTTGTTTCATGCGGTTGGAAGCCGGCGTCTGCGCCGGGAGGTGGATTCCTAAGAAACAAGGACCTCCTGGGACTCGCTGAGGGTGAGGCCGAGCTTGGCGGCGCAGGTAGGCAATCTCGCGGTCACGGAGCCGTGCTTCTTCCTCCTGGGCGGTGGTGTGTTCGTAAGGGGCCTTGTCTTTTAACATCTTGTAGACCACGCGCGCCAGCTTGTAGGCAGTGGCAATGAGGGCTTGCGCCGGGCCGATGCGACTCTTGAGGCGGCGGTATAATATACGCCGAAAACGGTATCGGAGCGGATGAGGGCGGCGGCCGCCTGGATGAAGACCTGCCCGGCGCGGTTGTGATTCTTGAGGCGGTAGGAACGTAACACTTTACCGCCGGAGATGTCATTGTGTGGAGCTAATCCGAGCCAGGAACAGAAATGCTTGGCGGAAGGGAAGCGCTCCAGACGGCTGCCCACCTCGGCGACAATGATTTGGGCGATGCTATGGCTGATGCCGGGGACGGCGACAAGGTCTACGCCGACAATACGATAGAGATGCTCGTGCACCTGGACGTCCTGAGGCTGATTCTTGCTGTGGGAGCACGGTTTGTGCTCGAGCGGCGTCAACGCCGGTTGCTCGTCTCCCCAATTGGGACGGATGGCGCTGTAGGTGCGCTCAATTTCGGCATCACAGGCGGTGAGCTGCCGGGTGTAGAAGTCGAAGAATTCCAGGGATTGTTGCAGCACGAACAAATGCTCTGCCCGCCAGGTGCCGGTCAAGGCCAGGGCGATCTCTGCCGCGTCCTTGTGACAACGCGAGTTGCGCAGGGCGGCTAACTTGTGGGGATCGCGCTCACTGGCGACGATGGCGCGGATGATGTTGAGGCCCGTTTCGCAACGCCAGAAGTCTGAACCGCTTTTTCCAGCACGTCACGGAAATTCTGTTCAAATGGCTCAATCACCGTAGTTAGCGCCATAGCTTCAATTGGGAGAGCTTCAAACAACTGCTTGACCGCTTCAAGATAGAGCGACCACATATCAGAGGACGCCCGAAGACACAACCCGCCAGCGGTTGAGGAGCGGCACGATTGCGGAGCGAGTACAACTGAAGAGCCCGGTGCGGGAAAACCGCACGCCGGGATCTGTGCGGGGGGCGTCGAGTAATCGGCGGCTCTACCGGATGGGTGTTCAACTTCTCTATGAGGTTATGGTGGATGACAGGTAGGTAATTTTCATTTTTCTTAAAGACAACCCGAGGGAGGAAATGCAATGAAGATTGAAAGATATGTCACTGTGATTGCAGTCAGCATCATCTGCGCGATTATCTCCATAATAGCGGGACCGGCCGCCGCTACCGCCACCTGGACCTTTCAAGGACGTGTCTATAAAGGAGCAACCGGCGAGGAGATCTACCCCGCACCGGGCGTAACCGTCGCGCTCTACGGCGCCAACGCGCCCTATCCCACTGCGGGAGTATTGATCACCACGACCACCACCAACGCAGAGGGGTGGTATGGCCTGACCGCCCCCGATGGGTACGAATACTATCATATTCGGGAAACCGATCCGGCCGGCTATACTTCTGTCGGCGCAACGAGTGTTAGCGGCGAGGTGAAGGAAGCCAACTGGATCCAATACACCTGGCCGTTGGAAGGCAAGACGTTGAGCGGCAACAAATTTTGGGATAGGGGAGAAGCGGAGATTCCTCTCAGCGAGACTCCCCCCTCATCCCACCAGGATGCCGCGCAACTATTGGAGCTTGTGCGCAACTCCGGGGTTGCCCCTGGTTGGGCCGAAGCGCGACTGGGATCGCCGGTGCGTCCGCTCTACCGACCGGATATGGCTGAGGTCGCGTACTATGAGTTCCCCGTGCTGGTGGGGTCGAACGGCGCCGGCTTTGTGATTGTTTCCACCGGCGCACACGATTTCCCCATCGCCCACTGGAACTTTAGCGGCGATCCGCCAACCCGCGTCCTGGAGCGACTTGCCTACGCCGAGGGACGCAGCGCCGTCAAATTCTACAAACTTGATGCGTTGGCTTATGCAGCAGAGGATAACAGCGGCGCGCTGGCGGGGACACTGGGCACACTGCCGTTCAAGGTAGTCGGAATGGAGATGAGCTGGCTCGACCAACCGGAACAGCTCAGCAGTGTGAGTTGGGTTCCCGACAGTTCTGATGATACGCACCCGCCGTCTAGCGGGACGCTGACCCAAACCGGGCCGGTCAGCTCGCCGCTACAGTTGGAGGCCTGGCCCTCGTGGGAGGCGTTAAAGAGCGAATATACGACTTCATACGGGGTATTGCTGGAAGACCTGCGGCGGGAAGCCGCCACGGATTGGCAAGTGGCTCAATGGGCGCAGCAATACGGCAGGGTGCTTTTTCCGGGAGAAACCTATCTCCTGGCCTTGCTCTGTGATAATCCGGTCGTCACCCCCACCGGCAACGGATTGACGTATGCCGATGTCGAGTTGCTCCAACCCAGCGGGAGGCCGCCCGTCTACCGCATCACGGCTCTGTCTGGCCCAAGCGGGCAGGAATTTAAGCTGGAAGTGGCAGTCGCCTGTCCCGGCAAGCCGCAAGAGACTTTCCTGTTCTACATTGCCCAGCCGTATCAGATTCACCTGCCGTTGGTCATCCGTGATAGTTTTGGGAGTTTGAACCTCACGGCACTCCCCTCCGCCTCCTCGCCGACGCTGACCGCGAACCCAACACAAAGCTGGGATTGGTACTGGGCCTGGGCCGGCACAGACGATCAACGTATGTATTACCAGATTCCAGCCAACACTTATCCGAACACGACAAACTGTCCCAGCGGCTGCGGCGCTACGGCGTGGGCTATGCTGCTCGGCTGGGCCGACTACGAGGCCGAAAATCCCAGTTGGAACTATTGGCAAAAGCACTGGGGCATCTACCGCCAGGATGGCGGCTATGGCAACAATGTTCGCGCGCCGACGTCTATGGATCCTGGCGTAGCCTATATGACGTGGGAGCTCCGCAATCACCTCGGCACCTGGTGCATTTGGGGTAGTGCTCCCACCCACCCGTGGGAAATGGATGAAGTCGTTGAATACCTCAAGGGGCGTAGCGGCGCCTCTATGGACACCGACTATAACAGTTTTGGCATCGCGTCTGGCTCCATCCGAGAATATGCCCGCGACACAATCCTGTATCATAAGACGCCGGCCATCATCGGCACAGGATGGCTTGAACACTATCCGCTGGCTTACGGTTACCAGTGGTGGTCGCAGCGGGTGAAAAAGTGTTTTATCTTTTGTTGGGAAACCACCGAGTACAACCGTATGTTCTGGGTCAACCAGGGCTGGGGCGGGTCCGGTGATGGCTGGATTCCGGCCAGCACCTGGTTTGCCGGCCGGATCTACCCCTAGAGGACGGGAACGGTTAACGAACCGGAGATGCGCTTGCAGTAGCGTTGGATCATAGCCGTGGCTATTGAACTCCGGTAACTCGCGGAGAAAGAGGACACCGCGATGCGCCGCCCTGCGCCTGGTGCTGTGTGGACACGGCAGGTTGGACCCGCTGGCTTACTGGCCGGCGCGTAGCTGGCCGGCGGAGAAGTTCTTCGCACTCACCGCCACCACGCTCCACAACAGTGCTCCGGCGCGTATCTGGCGGCCGGAGCACTGCTTCTCGACGACTGTTTACTTATTTATTCCGCAGTACCAGCGGTAAGTACACCTTGTACGCCGGGGGCGGTGAGGTGCCGACGACGCTATTGATATCGGTATAGCGGTTGTTGGCGACGTTCACTTCAGTGGAGGGTTCCAGGGTCGTGTAGCCAATTTCCACGCTGTTGGTGATGAACTTGAGCGTATCCGGCAGGAGCGCGCCTAACTCGACCACGAACAATGCCCGGTCTGACGCGCCCACCGCGAGTGGGACGGTGATCTGGCGGGTGTAACGCCCTCCCCCTAGCGATGTCCAGTCCGCGGTGTTGTACAGCGTGATGTACGCCGAGGGCATGATCGTTTCCGTCAACACGACCGTCTGCAAAGGCAATGCGGATGTTGACGCATTCGTGTAGAAGATCGTGTACGTCAAGATATCCCCTGCCTGCGCTGTGGTGCGCCCGTCGCTCTTCGTCACCTGCGCATCCACCACCGGCAGCGGCGACGTGACATTGACGCACGCCAGCCCCGTCACCTGCGGCTGTACCGTCGTCCCGCGCTGTACTTGCACCGCGTTGCAGTAGCTATCCGTCGGCGCAGCCGACGCGATTTGCGCACGGAACACGAGCGCCAACGTGGCGTGTGGTGCGATGCTCGTTTCCCATACCACCAACTGGCGATCGCCATTCCATATCGTCGTGACGCCGGTGGTCGGCGATACGGCGGCGGCGAAGGTGAAGTGCAACGGCAAAGTGTCGGTGACGCGCAGCGTGTAGGGGTAGGCCGTATCGTTGGTCAGGTGGATGGTGTAGGTGACGAGGCTGCCCACCGGCGCAGGGTTGGCGGACGTCTCCACCGACTTGGCGACTTGCACATCGCCGAACTGATGCTGCACCTGATCCACATCGCTGGCGTTGTTGTTGGAGAAGTTCCTCTCTTGGGCCAGCGCCGGGGTGGTGTAGCCGATGTCCACTGTGTTGGTGATGACCGTGAGCGTTTCTGGCAGGTCTGCGCCCAACCGCACAACGAACAACGCCTGCCCCGACGCACCCACCGCCAGCGGCGCGTTGATCTGTCGGACGTAGCGGCCACCGCCTGCTGATGTCCAGTCGGCGGTGTTGACGAGCGTGGCGGCGGTAGCCGGCGCGAAGGTTTCTGTCAACACGACTGTCTGCAAGGGCAGCCCCGACGCCTGCGCGTTGGTGTACCAGATGGTGTAGGTTAGCACATTCCCCGGGTTGACCACGGTGCGCCCGTCGCTCTTGCTCACCTGCGCATCCACCACCGGCAGCGGCGACGTGACATTGACGCACGCCAGCCCGGAGATCTGCGCCTGCACCGTCGTTCCGCGCTGCACCTGCACAGTATTGCAAGAGCGGCTCGTCGTTGCGGTCGGCGAAATTTGCGCGGTGAAGATCAACGGCGCTGTAGTCAGCGGCCCGATGCTCGTCTCCCATACCACCAACTGCCGATCGCCATCCCATACCGTCGTGACGCCGGTCGCAGGATAGATAGGTGCCGCAAAGGTGAAGTTGAGCGGCAAGGTATCCGTGACGCGCAGCGTGTAGATGTTGCTTGTGTTATTGACCAGGCTGATGGTGTAAGTGACAAGACTGCCGGCCACAGTGGGATCGCCCGGTGCAACCACCTGCTTGGAAGCAATCACATCATCCAGATTGTGTTGCAACACATCCACATCTTCACCGAAGTTGTTGAATGGGTTCATTTCCACCGTCGGTTCAAGGGTGGTGTACCCAATCTCGACCTGATTGCGCACGGCGGTCACGGTGGGGGGGATTGTATTGCTGAGGCGTATCGAGAAGATCGTCTCTCCGGTTTGTCCGGGTTGCTTGCCGGGCAGCGTAATCCGGTATCGCCCGTTCCCCGCATCCTGCCAGCCGCCGCTGAGCATCGAGCCGACCACTTCCGGCGGCGATATCGTCTCCGTTAGCACAATTGTCGCCAGCGGGAACTGCGACGAGGTCGCATTGCCGTATTGGATGAGATAGTTTAGCGTGTCGCCCGATTTCGCCCAGGTGACGCCATCGCTCTTGGCGACGTAGGCATCCACGCGCCACAGCGGATTGACCAACACACACGCTTGCGGGGGTGTCGGCGGCAAGACGACGCCATCTTCCCGCTGCACCTGGACAACGTTGCAGGCCGTCCCGAAGGTGACCGGATCGATGCGCGCGCGGAAGACGATGTGCGCGAATGTCTGCGGTGGAATCGTGATGCCGTCCCAGACGATCTGCTGTTGCCCGCTCACAATTTGCGTCAGCGACACCACTGGCGGCGAGACCGCCGCGCTCAACGTAAACGACACCGGCAGGGTATCGGTAACGCGCACCGTGTGCGCCAGGTTCGTCGCATTGAAGAGCTGGATGGTATAGGTGACTTCCTGGCCGGCCAGGAGGCTCTCACCGACATAGTCAACTTGCTTCTGCGCTACGATGGATTCCCCGCCGCTGATCAGGTTGATATCGTCGGCATAGTTGTCACCCGGCGTCGTTTCGAGGGTTGGCTCTTCGGTGCTGTACCCGATCTCCACATGATTGTGCAGCTCGTGGAAATCGGCGGGGATATTGGACGCCAGATTGATGGTGAATTGCACCGCGCCGGAGTTTTGCGCGTTGATGGGACCGACGATTTCACAACGGAAACGTCCAGGACCCACTGGCGTCCAATCGGTTCCGAACACGTTGACATAAGTATACGGCTCAATCGTTTCCGTGAGAACAATGCTCTGGAAGGCTGTTGTTGCCGAAGCGTTCGTGTAGAAAATCGTGTAGTTGATTGTGGTGCCTTTCTCGGCAACCAGGCTGCCATCGGTCTTGCTGACCTTCGCGTCGGTGCGCGGCAGCTCCACCACCCACACGTGCGCCGTCGGCTGCGAGGGCGGCAGGACAAACTCGCCGATTTGGAGCTGGACGACGTTGCTGTAGCGTCCCGGTGACAGGTTGCCATCCACGTTAGCGCGGAACGTGAGCGTCAACCATTCCTGTCCGTTAATCACCACGTCGCGCCAGGCAATCTGCTGCTGGTGGCCTACGTAGCCAACGAGCGCCTGCGACGGCGAAATCAGTTCCGCCAGTGTGAAACTGATAGGGAGTGTGTCGGTGATCTGCAACACTTGCGACATAGGCGATTGATTGTGCAACGAAATTTTATAAACCACACTGCGGCCCTGCGCGACGGTGCTCGGCGTGGCGGTCTTCACCATCTCCACCGTTGGCAGGCCTTCGACGTAGACCGGGGCCGTCGGTCCGGTGGGTGGTACTTGGACAATCTCCTGGGTGTCGGCGCGGCGAGCAAAGGCGACCACGTCGTTATAGTACTTGCCGGTGAACATCCCTTCCGCCTCGGTCAACGTGCGCGCGCGGAACACGAGGTCGTAGACGCCGCCGTTCTTGTTCACCTTCACCGGCAGCGTCCAGACCAACTGTTGGCCGGAGATGGTTGGCTGCAAACTGGAAGGCGAGATCATCCCGTCGAAGAAGAAGCCCAGCGGCAACGTATCGGTGATAATCACCGGTTGAAGATCATACAACGCGCCGTTGTACAGCCGGATGGTATAGGTTACAGCCTCGCCCGCCAGAATGGACTCAGGTTGCACCACTTTGTAGAAGCCGATGCCGGCCGTCACCATCACGTCCATGTTAGTGGTGAACGCTGTCGAGTACCCAACGTTGATGGGCGCCGTCCCTATCATCTGATTGAGCGCCATCCCTAGCCACGCAGCCGCCCGCGTTTTGATGACGATGCGTTCTTGACTCAGCGCGTTAATCGCGCCGATGTTCCACCGGAGCGGGTCTTCGCTGTGCGGTTCCAGGCCGGATGTCGTTTCCAGGTACTCCCAACTGCTGCCTGCATAAGAAGGGAGGATATCCGTTATCACAATGGATTTAACCGGCGCGCCGGTCAAGTTTTTGACGTCCAGGGTGTATTCGACGACGCCATAGGGTCCGATTTCGGTCGGCTTGGAAGTTTTGTTCATTTCGATGCCCTGGTTGACCGTCAGTGAGCCATACATCTCGTCGCCGAATTCCGGGATTGGCCCCGGCAATCCGAGATCGTAATCCGGCCCGACAGCATTGGTTTTCGACTTGACGTAACCGGTAGACTTGGGGATGCAGATGCTCATATCGTCCAAAGAGTTGACCTGCGCGACCGAGGTATAGTTTGCGCTCCACCCATCCTGTTTGCGCCAGGGTGCGCGCATGTGAATGAGAAGCACCTGCTCGCCGCCCAGGGGCAGGTCAATATCATTCCAGAAGGCGCTGGTGGAGGTGCTGCTGTCGGTCACAGGATTAGTATCCACCAGGGTGAAGCCGGTCGGCAGCGTGAACTGGAGATGGATGCCCGTGGCCGGCGTGATGGGCCTGGTGCGGTTATCCCGCAGCGTCACCACCACCGTCACCAGCTCGCCAATCGCCACCGGATTGGGGTAGGCCTGCTGGTACAGCGAAACGTGGGGGACCACGTATACCGGCGCAACCGCCTGCGTGTTCGCGGCGACGGTCCCACTCACGGTGAATTGCACGTATCCCACCCGTTGTTCCACTCTAGCGTTCGACAGCCGTTCCTTGTCATTGCACCACCCGTGATTCGTGCCAAAGCCCTGCATCGTTGCCGTAAAGCTGTGTGTCCAGTGACCTTCGGGTTGCAACAGGAATCCCGGCGCCGGCAGCGTGTAGGTATACTCAAGACCGCGCGTGATCGGGTTGACCAGACCGGTGCGGTCCGCCGCCGATAATGTGGTATTGTCCAACACATCCTTCAGGTAAGTCAATGTGTAAACAGTACGCGGGGAGATATTGAGGATGGATGGCGTATAGGTGATGGGATCACCCTGCCTGATCAACGGATAGGCGGTAGACCCAACCATGACGGTCTCGCCCGTCCAGGCTTCGGCGGTTTTGGCAATCTGAAACGGCGAAAGGATCGTCACTTCGGCGCTGTTGATGGCGCAGAGAGCGGTTTCGGGCGTGTAAGCGACCACTGCATTCTTCAACTTTGCGCCGACAGGACCATCCACTTCCGCCTGGAATGAGAAAATCAATGTCGAGTTGCCTGTAATCGTCGGGATATCGGTCCACACCAACACATTGCCGTTGACCAGCGGCTCACCGGGCGGCGGATTGCTGTCCATGCCCTTGTACACAAAGCCGGCCGGCAGCGTATCGGTGACGACAATCGGAGGCACGAGTGCCGTGTTGCCCAAATTCTGTAACCGGATCGTGTAGAGCACCTTTTGGCCGGGAAGCTGGCTGGTGGGGACGACCGACTTGGTGACCTTGAGCTGCGGCGTGACGGTCACAGGCGCCAGTCTGTTCGCGTTATGGCCGATGTAAGCCGCCACCGGAAACAGATTTGAAGTCGCCGTGACCGCGTTCGGGTAGGTCATTGCGCTACACTCATTCGCCAACGGCGTAGTAACAGGGACGGTGACCACAAACGTCGTCGTAATCACGCCGTACCCCGGCACGATGACATCCTTCCACAACAACTGCGAACCGTTGACCAGCGGCGCAGGCAAGTCCCCGCTGGCAGTGTGAGAGAAGATGAAGGTAGTGTACATTTTATCTTCTAGCGTT
The DNA here is from genome assembly GCA_019873725.1 of Chloroflexota bacterium. Taxonomy (GTDB): domain Bacteria; phylum Chloroflexota; class Anaerolineae; order B4-G1; family SLSP01; genus DSWT01. The sequence goes on from JAIOAS010000118.1 coordinate 9,565, forward strand.
ATGGCCGCCGTTGCACTGATGGGACTGATATAGGTGAGCGTATAGGTAATCGGACGGTTGGGAAAAGTGGAAGTGGTCCCCACAGGGGGGGACATCGTTTTTACAGTCTTGGCGAAGGGACTGAGCACCAGCACGCTGTAATCGGCTTTCAGCGTGGCATCGCGGAAGGGCATCAACGCTGCGTGCGCGCGCAGGTCCACCGTATTCACGCGGGTATACAAACGCCGGGTCGGGTTGTAGGGCACAGTCGGTGGCACGCGCACGGTATAGGTCACATAGGTGCTCTCGCCGCGCGTCAAGACGAACGTGGGGGTGAACGTCCACACCAGCATCCCGGTCGCCTCGGTATATGTCCACACCACATCGGGCTGGCTCGCCGTGGCGGTGATGAACCCTGACTGCACTTCAGAGGGCAACCGTTCGGTAATCACCAGGCTCGTCGCCGGCCAGCCATCAGGACGCGAGATCGAGTCCCGCAGCACGTTTTCCACTTTGATGGTGTACGTCAGCAGTCGCCCGACGCGACACTCAGCCGCGCCTGACCATTCACCTGTCGAAGTCTGCGTCAACAGCAATAGCGGCGCGACAACTTGGGCCGAGGAAAGCTCTGCCGGGAATTTTTCCAGTCCCACAGCGGCATAAACGGCGTTCTCCACCGTTGTCGGGCCAAGCCGTCGCAACGCTGAAGGTAACGGCGCAGTGACATAGTTATCCAGCGTCGGTTGTAATGTGATGGGTACCGTCACCGTGAAGACAATCTCGACGCTGTCGCCGGCAACGATAGGATTCAACCACCACGTGGCCTCGCCACGCTTGTTCGTGTTATTGACCCGCTGCGTGAACGTCGCCACCGCGCCCGGCGGGTTGACCTGGTACGAATCGAAGATCGCCAGCACGCCATAAGGCCACGCGGTATTCAAGTCCTGGATCATATTGGTGACCCAAGTGTCGTACAATACGACATCGTTCACCTGGGTTCCCCCATTGTTCACCACTACAACGGTATACGTCACCTTATCACCGGCGAACACCGTCTGCGGGCCGGATTGCGTGACCAAAAGATTGGCAGTGGGTGCGGCAGGTGCCGATGCGGCAGGTGCCGATGCGGCAGGTGCCGATGCGGCGGATGCCGACGCGGCGGATGCCGACGCGGACTCGGCCAGGACCGGTTGCCCATCCCCTGGAAATGCCAGGGGGAGCAAAAAGCCGCACATCGCCACAACGGCGAGCAGCCAGGGGATACAGAAAAGCTTTTTTGATCCCAAAAACGCTGTTGTCATACTGTGCCTCCCTTTGAAAAACTGGCCTCGAATCTGCACGGGTGGGGAACGGAAATGGACGAAGACTCACAACGATATTTCTCTCATACGTGATTTATTCTACCGTTAGAATCAGACTTTGCAAGGCAAAACGGTTCTGAGCAGTGCAAACAGCGGCTGGGAAGAACTGCTGAAGCAAGGGGAACAACGAACATCTCGCGTGATCGTCGCGCAACAGTTTGATAAACTGAATGTGGTGCAGGCGTAAATCCTGCAGGCACTGGAGATTGCGAATCCGGCGGCGCAGATAACTCATTCTACAAAGTGCGGAATACAAGTATAATGAAGGGGTGGGAGGGAATCCACTCCTTCTTTTCTGTGTGAATAGAGCTGACGCGCTAAGGAATGAGAATCAGGGTTTATACCGATTAAACTCAACCGGTTCAATGGGACTGAATTCACCGCAGAGCCGCAACATTCGCAGAGATTTTTCAGGCTTTCTTGGCCTTCTTTGCGTCTTGGCGGTGAGGAAGGAACCCGTGTTTATCCAAATCTTCCCAGAAGTGAGGAGGAGGAAAGCAATGAAATACCTGCGTGTTTTTGCCTGTCTGTGGATGGTCGTTGTGCTGGGTGCGTCAACCAGCCCGGTGAGGGCGGCGGATGTCATTCCACCTGCCGACGCCGCCAATGTCCAACTTGTCGGGCAGATTGGGGGCGCGACGTATGCTGTCGCATTGCAGGGGACGTATGCCTATATCGGTGTGGGACCGCGTCTGGTCGTGCTGGACGTGAGCAACCCGGCCATACCTCGCCCGGTGGGGCAGACGGCCGTACTGCCTGATATCGTCAGGGATGTTGCTGTCGCTGGCGGGTACGCTTACGTCGCTGCCGGGGCCAGGATGTTCGTGGTGGACGTCGCCACTCCCTCCGCGCCTGGGGTGGTGGAATTCTATGATGCACCGAATGATGTCAACGGTGTGGCTGTATCCGGGACGTATGTCTATCTTGCTGTCGCCGATGGCAGTATGCGCGTTGTGGATGTCAGCACGCCTACCAATCCGAATGCCATTGGTTCCTACGTTGCTTCAACATTCGCGGCGCTGCGCGTGGCCGTGGCTGGGGATTATGCCTATGTGATTGCGAGCGGTACACTGTACGTTGTCAGCATAGTGACGCCAGCGGCGCCTTCTCTTGTGGGGAGTTTGACGTTTGCCGGAACACTTCAGGATGTCGTCGTTGTAGGGAATACAGCCTATCTTGCTGCAGGAGATCTGGGGCTGCGTATCGTGAATGTGGCTAATCCTGCTGCGCCTGTCGCTGCCGGATTCTACGATACCCCTGGTACGGCTCTTGGCGTGATGGTAGCGAACAACTATGCCTACGTGGCCGATGGGTATAAGGGGGTGCAGATCATCGACGTTTCCTCAGACCCCCCGGTCTTCGCAGGGGCCGCGACCACACTTGGATTGGCTTCGGATGTGGCTGTAGGAGGCGGCCATGCTTACGTCGCCGATCGTTTCCGCGGACTGCGGGCGATCAATGTTGCCACGCCTGCTTCAGCGGCTGAGGTTGGCTACTATGACATTGTCGGCAATGCGCGACGCGTGTTGCCGGTCGGGAACCTGCTCTATGTGGCCGACGATGATGGGGGTATGCGTATTTTGAACGTGATGAACCCTGCATCGCTGTCTGAGGTCGGCCATTACGACTCGCCGGACAACGTTTCGGGCATGGCGGTTGCTGGACGGTATGCCTACGTGGCTGACGGTTCGGGTGGGGTGCGCATTGTGGATGTGGCCGATCCCTCCAAACCAGCTTTGGTGTCGACGTTTCGTACATGGGATGGTTGGGTGTACGGGATTATTGTCCGGACTGGCTATGCCTATATTGTTGAAGGTGGTGGCACCGGGCAGCGGCGCGGCTTGCACATTGCCAGCCTTGCTAATCCCATCCTGCCTGTTACAGCAGAATTTGTGGATACGGGGGGGAAGGCGTTTGATCTCGCCCTTGTGGGCAATCGCGCTTATGTCGCTGCCGATGCGGGTGGTCTGCGCGTCATCAGTGTGACCAACCCTGTCTCCCCAACGACAGTCTATACCTGGACCAGTGGTACCAATGTGTCTGATATTTCTGTCGATGGGGCAATGGCTTATCTTGTTGATGGGACCCGCCTGTATGGTGTGAATATCACGGGCGCGCCGACGAGTGTCATGACCTGGACAACGACCGGGCGCGCTGAAGGCATAACAGCCCTCAATAATATTGCATACCTTGCCGAGGGGCACAACGGGCTGCGCCTTCTCAACGTCGCCAATCCGTCGGCTCCTGAGCAAATGGGTTACTACAATACGCCTGGCGAGGCGCTGCACAGCGCATTGGCCAACCAGTACATTTACGTGGCCGATGGACACGGCGGCGTCGTTGTCCTGTGGTACGGTCCGCTGGCGAGTGGCACGATTTCACCGGCAGGCGGTCCCTTTGTTTCGGAATTCGATGGCACCACGTACTATTTCCCTGCCGGCGCTTTTACCGACACGATCATTTTGTATCATGCCCCCATACCGGCAGTCGTCGTTCCCTCGACTGGCGATTTGTCCGGCATCAACCACTTCTTCAACACGACGGCGGTTTATAGCAGCACCAATCAACTGGCGCAAGTGACACCGGGAACAGTTTTCACCATCTCCGTTGCTTACACCCCCCAGGAGCGTGGCACGGTTGTCGATTCGACGTTGGCTCTATACTATTGGGATGGCAATGCCTGGTCCACAAACGGAATCACCAAAGTTGCTACCGCGCAAGACAATATCGTGTTTTCACGGTTGGATCATCTTACCCTGTTTGGTGTGCTTGGTGAATCGCGGCGCATTTATCTGCCGCTTGTGGTGCGTAAATATTGATCCCTTGTAGGCCGTGGCTGTCCATGGAGTGGATGGATGTATAAAGACGAGTTGTGGTACCGGCAGCTAATCCGCGATCTCGAGACATACCGGTCAGACTTCACCGAAAAGCAATTGCACGCCTACCAGATCGATCTGATGCTGCGGCTTGCCTTGCGGATCAAGGAGGCTTCCGACGCATGTGAAACGTGCCGCAGTTTTCAAAGTATCCTGAGTCGTCTGGCTGAAGAGCTGCCGCAACTGCCCACCTCAAAGGCGCAGCGGCATTATCAAGCGCAGCAGTTACGCCTCATCGTCGAGCATTTCGTGAAAGCGCATCGACTGGCGCCGGCGTACTACTACACCCATCTGTATGCGAACTATGGCTTTATTGCAGGCTCGTTTTTGGGCATTGCTGTTGGCTTGCTGGTATTGAACAATGGCCTGTATCTGCCTGTTGCCGCGGTTATTGGGCTGGTGTTGGGTATCCTTTTGGGCTATCGCACCGATGCCCAGATCAAGCACGCGCAGCGTATCATCTGAGGCGTCCTCAATGCTGGTGATTCCCCATATCTCACCGCAGAGCACGTTGAGGCCGCAGAGAAATATGAAAAAGGCTTTCTCTGCGCACTTTGCGACCTCTGCGGTGAGTGAAGCCGCGCGCATGGTCAACATGGGGGTAATCACCTGCCCTCAATGCTATTGACTTTTTCGTTTTCTGCTATATGATGAAAATATTGTGATGTTTTTATGACTTATTCATGGATTTTCTCGTGATGCGGCGAAAATTCTGGCTAATCTTGCTCTTATGTCTGGCTTTGGGCGTTGCGCGTCCCGTGATGGCGGCGGGGCGTGTCTTTGGCGCACTTCCATCCTCGGTTTTTCCTCCCGTCGGCGTTGTGAATCCCGCATCGATGGACCTGAGCGTCTGGACGGCGCACACGCTGCAACTGGGTGAGGAGGTCGGTTGTCTGGCGCAGCGTAGCGGCATGGATGTGCGTGCCGTCGCCGCAGCGAACCGTATTCTCAATCCCACCCTGTTGGATGCAGGCAAGACATTGACCTTGCCGCCGGCTGAACCGCGTGCGCTTGTGGCAGCTCATGCGCAGGATACGCCGCTCACACTCGCCGTAAAGCATCGTTTGCCGCTTTGGGAAGTGCTCCGTCTCAACGCGGAGCCGTTTTATACCGGCAAAATTGTTCGCCTCCCTGGTGTTGAAGCGTCGACCTGTCTCCCCTATCCTCTGACGGCGCTGGCCGTCTCGCCACAGCCGGTCACCCGTGGGCGCACTGCGCTATTTGTCTTTGAGACGGCTGAACCGGCCGCTTGCGAGATCAGCTATCTCGATCAGACAGAGCCATGTTATCCAATCGATGACGCGCATCTCTACGCGCTGGTTGGGCTTTCGGCATTGGTGGATGCGGGCATCTACACGGTGAAAATCACCGTGCAGTCAGACGGCCTGGAGACAGCCTTTACGGTTCCGCTGAACGTCAGCGCCGGGCGCTATGGTTTCCAGTATATCGATCCGCCACCTTCACTCTCGAAGTTGATGGACCCCGAACTGATGCAGGATGAGCTGGACTATCTGGCAATCTGGCGCACCATCCGCACGCCTGAACGGGCGTGGGAGCTGCCGCTCGCTTTCCCGTTGCCGTATCAGGTCAC
>JAIOAS010000119.1:0-13180 GCA_019873725.1 Chloroflexota bacterium
CACCTGCAAGCGGATATGTTCAACCGTCCGCTATACCAGACAACGACAGTTGAGGCCGCGGCGGTGGGGGCGGCGCTGGTAGCCGGGGTGGGGGTGGGTATCTACGCGGATATTGCGGACGCCGTCGCGCAGGCCGTGCGATATGCCGAGGCGGTTGTCACGCCTGACGCGGAAAACGCCGCACGTTATGCTGCGCTCGCCGAAATTTTCGCCACGCTCTATCCCGCGCTCGCGCCGACGTACCACGCTTTGTGGGTATAACAATCGTCAGCGGATTGAGCAGATCAAGCAGATTTTCTTATCTGTTGACCGACAAAAACCGCTATGGTTCCAGAACCTGCTGAGCCTCCACCAGGCTTTCGTCGATCTCCCACCCGATCCCCGGCTGTTGTGGTAGTTCGAGAAAACCGTTGACCGGTTCGGGCTTGCGAGTGAAGAAAAAGTTGAGCTGCGTGTTCCACTTGACCAGGTACTCCTGCACCGGGCAGAGACTCGGTGGTTGGGAGGCGCTGAAGTGCAGCGTCGCGTAGGTCGAATGGTTGTGGGGAACGACTTCCACATCGTAGACCGAGGCCAGCGCCGCGATTTTCACAACTTCGCTGATGCCGCCGGCCCACATGATGTCGGGTTGCAGCACGTCCTGCGCGCCTGCCTCCAGCAGCTTGTGGAAGCCCCAGCGTGTGTACTCGTGCTCGCCGTTGGAGATGGGGTAGGGCGCGTGCTGGCGGATTTGCGCGCAGATGTCGTATTTGTCCGGCAAGACCGGTTCTTCGACCCAGCGCGGGCGATATTCTGCGATGCGCTCTGCCATCGCGCGCGCGTAGCGTAAGTCCCAGCTCATCCAGCAATCGAGCATCAGGTCGGCATCGGGGCCGATGGCTTCACGCACGGCCTTGACCAGCGCGACGTTACGCTCGATCCCGGCAAGGCCGTCGGCAGGGACGGCGCGGAAGAACCATTTCTGCGCGGTGTAGCCTTTGGCGGCATATTCCCTGGCGCGCGCGGCGGCTCGTTCCGGTTCGACGGAAAAGCCGAGCATACTGGCGTAGACCGGGATGCGTTCGCGCGTCGGACCGCCAAGCAGCTTGTAGACCGGCACACCGAACGCCTTTCCGCGGATGTCCCACAGCGCGCAGTCCACAGCGCTGATCGCCATCATCGTGAAACCTTTGCGCCCGTGGACGGACAACCGGTACAGCTTGTCCCACAACAACTCCACCGCCAGCGGATCCGCACCGAGCAACAGCGCCTTAAACTCTTCCAGGATGATGTGCGCGATCGCTGGCGTGATCGGTCCCGCCAATCCGGTGATCCCGGCATCGGTGTCGATTTCCAAGAAGACCGCGCGAATGGTGTATGTGTGGGCGTCGCGCCGTTGCAGCCAGTTTACGGGCTCACTCCGGTGTTCTGGATAAACGTCGATGGGCCGCGAGAGCCGTTCCTCCCAAAACTCCCCCTCGAAGGGCATGACGCCCGTCAATTCCCGGCAACGTATCGCATTGATCTTCATTTGTACCCTCCATAATGCAATAAACGGTAGATAAGGCTTTCTCCCTGTCTACCGTCTACTGTCTACCGTCTACTGTCTACTTAGAAGGGCCGTGGCGCGATGCCGACCAGGTAACCGTACTTGGCCTTGAATTGGTCCAGCGAGAGGTTCGTCTGTGCCGCCATCTTGCCGAGCAGGATTTCATCTTCGGCATCTGCCTCTGTAAGGCGGATCATGAACTTGCGCGCCGAGCGGTAGACGAAAGAGTCGGTATTGACCTTGCGAACTTCTGTGCGCCCGGTGGCGGGGTCCATCATCTGCGCGAAGGGAATGGGTACCATTTGCCCCTGCTGGATGGTCACGGTCGCGTGACTGCCCTCGTTGAGCAGGAAATTGACGGCGGCCTCGCCCAGGCTGCGGGTGTAGTCGATGTCGTAGGCGATGGGATCGGCGCAACGCAGTTCGTACCCCTGATCGATGTTGACGATGCTGGTGTTCATGCCGATGGCCTTGAGTTCCTTGCGCAATTGATCCTTGAGAATATCCGAGAAGTTCACCTCTGACAGGCGAATGTGACCATGTTCGTCACGCTCAACGTTCTCCAACCCGTCCAGATCACCTTTGAACATTTGCTCCACCACGCCCTCGGCCACCACGGCCACCCCGTGCGGCTTGTCCTCGGCCTGGCGTTTGATGATCGTCGTGGCGAGAATATCCACCACTTCTTGCAGCCGGATCTCGCGGTCTTTCCATTCTTCAGGAATGAGCGTGATCGTCGCGCCGGAGCTTTTGCCGATGCCCAGTGCCAGATGGCCCGCCTTGCGTCCCATCGCCACGACGAGGTACCAGCGCTGGCTGGTGAGCGCGTCTTCCATCAGGTTCATCACCAGCCGCGTGCCCAACTCCCGCGCCGTCTCGAATCCAAAGGTGACGATGCCCTCTGGCAACGGCAGGTCATTGTCGATGGTCTTGGGCGCATGGACCGTTTGGATGCGGACATTCATGTGCTCGTCTGCATAGCGCGCAACGCGATAGGCGGAATAGGCCGTGTCATCGCCGCCGATAGCCAGCAGGCAGTTGATGCCCGCGTCGATCAGGGTGCGGCTACACGTTTCGAGGAGTCTCTCATCCTTGGTGGGGTTAGCCCGCGAAGTCCGCAGGATCGATCCGCCGTCGCGGTGGATGCGGCTGACGTCGGTGATGGTTAGTTGTTTGCCGACGATGCGGCCTTGCATGAGGTGCTTGAACCCTTCGTACAGGCCGATGACTTCCATACCATTGACAATCGCTTCTATGGTGGCGGAATGGATCACACCGTTGATGCCGGGCGCCGGTCCGCCGCCGACCAGGATACCGAGTTTTTTGTTTTTTGCTTTAACCATAAAATCATCTCCCCCCTCTGAAAAAATCCCTGTTAAACAGGCCACAGTATAACGCAAGGTTGGAAATTCGTCAATGTTCCCCCATAGACGATTGTTCGAAGATGATTTCTCCCACGCGGTCGATGTGCTCTATCAGGTCAGAATTGCTGAGTGTTTCGTAATGCACCACGTCAAAAAAGTAGGGCAGGGGGTATTCTTCGTTCAGCAAGAACGACAGCCGCGAGATCGTGGTGGGCGTGATGCGCTCGCCCCTGATCGCGAGGTCGACGTCGGAGCCGCGTGTGTAATTCCCTTTGGCGCGAGACCCGAAGATGAGGGCCACTTCGACTTCCGGGAACTGGCGTAGCGCCTGGATGATGTAGTCCAGGTCACGGGGAAGTAAACCGTGTTTCACCCAGCCAGCCTCTCTTTGAAGTCTCGGTATAGTTGCGCCAGAAGGGGGTAATAGGACTGGCGTATTTTGTTCTCGACCATGATGGCGGTCGCTTCATCGTAAGTATGCGCGGTCAGGTTCCGATCCTGAAGCGCGTCGATCCAGGTGTGTCCGTCCTTGATGAAATTGGCCTGAAATGCTTGCTTGAGGGTGGTTTTAGGACTGGTAACGGTGAATCCTTCTTCTTCAAGGTAGTCCTTGAGCAGTTTCCACGCCAGTTCGAAGCTCATTTCGAAGAATTGGATCATTCCTGCGCGCTCGACGTCCGATGGAGCGTCGATCTGCAAGGCTTGTTCTAAAAGTGTGAATGCTCTTTCGAAATTCTGAAAACGTTGCTTCCAGCGGATGTCCTTCACTTCGTTCATAACACTGCTCCTTTGCACCCTACGAGAAATCCGGCTTACATAAAGACACCAAGCCATCAACGCCCTTAGTGTGAGCTAAGACCTATTTCCAATCTACTTGCGTGATGCCACCGTCGTCCACCAACGGGATGATGCTTCCGTCGTCCGGCCTAAGCAGGTAAATGTCGCCGAGTTGGATGAAGGCGATTGCGTCGCCGTCGGGGTTCCATCGCCACGATGGCAGTTCGATGCCGGTCTCGCCCGGCGCGTCGAAGCAGCGTTGGTCGGAACCGTCGCGGTCGATGAGGCAGAGCCGGTGCGGGCTGGTGTCGCTGCGGTAGGGGATGAGCGCCCGCCCGAAGAGCAGCGCCGAGCCGTTCGGTGCGAAGGACGGCGTAGCCCACATGCCGGTTTCCGAAGCCATCGCCGCGCTGTATGCGCCCGTCGCGGCGATCTGCCACACGTTGAAGACGGGGCTTTCCTCCGGGTCGGCGATGTTCGGTGAGGGCGCGTGGACGACAGTAGCGATGAAATTGCCGTCGGGGGACCAGGCGAGCGCCGGGTTCCACGCCCAACTGCTGTAGGTGCGGTAAGCCGGGAAAGTGAGCAAAGGGATACGCCTGGCGTCGCGCAGATTGACCACGCCCACCGTGTCCGGCTGAGAGTAGGCCAGCATGTCATCCGTGGGCGACCAGGCATAGCGCGTGCCCCACCAGCCGTAGCCGCCACCTGCTTCCGGCTTCAAGACTTCCCGCCGCGAGATGAGCGTGTTTTGTACGGAAAGGATCGCCGTCCACAGGTCGTTCTGTCCACGCCAGCCGGGCGCCGCCTCGACCACCTCCGCCGTCGTCCAGGCGATGCGCGCGTCTTTGGGATGCCAGCCGGCCCACAACACGTCGTTGACGTTGAGCGGAATGGGATCGGGGTCGGCTTCGCCGATGCGAATCAGCCACAGCGCGTTGATGTGGTCGGCGGTGGTGACGGCGCGGGTGAACAGCAGCTTTGTCGCATCCGGCGAGAGGGCGAACACCCGCCCATCCAGGTCCCCCAACGCGGTGAGGCGGCGGCGCGTGCGGTTGCTCCCGCGCAGAACCCAGGCATCCTGGTGGTTCATGTAGGCCAGCGTGCCGGTGATGATGATGGTGTCGACGTTGGGGCGCGTCCCCACAAGGCGGATCTCATCCTGGGGTTTTTGTGTGATTGCTTCTTGCATCAGCGTGCGTTCTACTTCCACACCATCTTCCAGGGTGATGCGGTATGCGCGCTCCAAAACGCCGGCCTGCCCCGATTGCAGCAAGCGCGTTTCGCCTTCGGGGATGGTAGCATCGCGCAGCACTTGCCGCCCAAAAGGCAGCGTCTCAGAGACCGTCTCGGTCAGCCGGACCACGCGCACCACGGTGATGGTCATCCCATCGCGCAAGGCAGCGGTTTCCGGGGGGCTTACGCGATCCAGGTCGCCGATGGTGACGCCTTCGGCGGCAAGCAGATCGCGCACTGTGGCTAACTCGGTGACGATAAGCCGCTGTGTGCCATCGACTACCAGCGTCACCCGGTTCGGCTCGACAGGAATTGGAGCGGTGCAGGCGACGAGGAACACGCCTACCGCCAGCGTCGCCAACAGGAGAGCGCCGGATAGCGGGTTAAATCTCGATTTCAGGAAGATGGTCAGGTTCATGCCGTGTTTTATACAACGGCAACCCCGAAACGTCAAATAGCAGGCGGGTGGCCGTAGACGGCAGACGGGGCTATTTTACCCCTGTCTACTGTCTACTGTCTACTGTCTACTGTCTACTATTTGCTATCTCGCCCCAGCGGAAGGTGTGCGCGCCGTCGAGAGTGCGGCGCACGTCCCAGAATTGCGCTGTCTCGGTCACGCCCAGATGGGTAGGGATGCCCTGCGGATCGAAGTAGAGGAAGGCCGAGGCGTCGGTTGTCCATAGCGCGGAGCCTTCGGCTTCACTCAGCAGCGCGATGGGTTGTGTAGCCTCATCCGGCCCCAGCAAATACAGGCCGGGCGCCGGCCCCTGACAGCCCGTTCCGCAACCTCGGTGGACGAAGGCGACCCGGCCATCGGGCAGCGCCTGTGGCGAGGTGGGATGCAGTCCCCACGGGCCGATCAGACATTTCTCCTGGATGATCGCTAACACGGGTTCACCGATGACCGGTTGGATTTCGTAGAGGCAGCCATATTCCGGTGTGTCGGCAGTGACCCAGATGTTCTGCTCGCCCCAACTGAGTTCCAGGCGACAATTTTGTCCGCAGGGGACGTCGACAGGCAGCAGTTGCTGCGTGGCGATGTTGAACAGGGCCAGCGCCGTGCCCTGCGCTGACTGTGTTTCCAGGATCAACCAGCGACTGTTGGGCGCCCACCTGGAAAAACGCCAGTTCACGTCAGCCGTATAGGGCAGCACTAATTGAGGGGCTGGGGCGTTGAGAGCTGTCAGCCATAAACCGGCGCCATCTTCATAAACGACAGCGTTGCCATCCGGCGCGAGGGCGAAGCCGGTGCATTTGGCATCGCCAGTGCTGTTGCAAAACCCCAGCTCGCGTTGCGGCTGGCGCACATCTGTCAGATTGATGGTGAGGATCGTGCCGTAGGGAAACTCGGCGGTGACCACATCCGATGCGCCCGGCAACGTCGATTGGACACCCCACGCGATATACACCAGAGACTGCCCATCCGCCGTCACGTCGAAATCCATGCCCGGCGGTTCGGCCAACGGCACAACCAATCGGCCGGCGGTCGGGATGAATTTGTACTCCCGCGACGCGCGGTCGAAGAGGTACAGTTCCCCGGCAGTAGTACCGTAAACGATAAACCGTTTGTCCGCCGTCACCCGGTAGACGAGGACGGTATCGGCTTCATTTGGCAGCGGAATAGTGTCGAGTGCGCTGCCTTCGGCCAGCCATACATTGATGTGCCCGTCGCGCAGGAAGTACATTTCGGCGGGCAGCGGAGGCCAGCCCTGCAGTTCGGTCGCTTGCACCGGCAAGATCAAACCAGGCGGCAACGTCGGGGTGGGACTGGGGGTGATGGTGGGCGTGGCGGTGGGCGTCGGGGTAGCCGTCGGCGTCGGCGTGGGGGTGGGGAGGATGGGCGTGCGCGTTGGCGTCGGCGTCGGTGTCGGCGTGCCTGGCATCTCGCAGGCTGATAATGCTGCCATGATGCACAGCAGGATAAGGACTGGAAATATCAGCTTCTTGTCAAACACGAAAGAGTTCAATTGAAGGATTCTCCGGTTACGAATTACGAATCTCGAATGACGTTATGGGACATAGGTAAAATATGCGCCGTTGTTGACCCACAGCACCGGCTCGCCGCCGGCAGGAACGCACCACAAACTTCGTCCGTCCTGGCCCAGGTGCAGGGTATAGGTCCCGTCGGCTGCTGTGAAGAAAGCGGGCCGGCTCAGGTCCGGCGCGGCGGGTTGTGACACGGTGGCGGGCGGTGTGGACGTCGGTGTGCTGGTGGGGGGCTCTGCCGCAGCGGGGCGCGCGTCCCACGGCAGCAGCTCTCCCGTTCGCCAGTTGAGGGCGAACCGTTCGACCGGGTCGGCGCAGCGGAAGCCATAAACCGCGCAGTTGACCGCTGCGCTGTTGAAATCGGGTTCCAGGTCGAAGACACGCTGCCGGTAAGGGATGCGTCGCACTTCGATGAAGTCCCCCTCCCACGCACAAGCCTTGTACGCCGTGCACAGGTGGTAATCGTAGGCCGGATCGCTCAGCAAGACCTGGCGTTCTCCGGTCGTTGTATCGACGCTGATGATTTGCTGCGGGCCGAGGGTGAGGGCCGTCGTTACCGGTGTGGTGTAGGTGAGCACTCGCTGTTGATAGAGCAGGTGATCGTCTGTCGGTGTCCACAGCGGTTGCGATTCCTCTGTCTCCGATTCCGTGCGAGGGGGCAGGAAATACTGTCCCTGGGCGACATTGTAACCCCACACGTAGCTTCCCCAGCCGCTGTAAGGGCGAACATTGACCACGAAAATTGTCCGCGGACCGTTCCACGCAATAGCGCCGGCTTCGCCCAGGGTATTTTGCGCGCCGGTGCGTAGATCGAGCAGAGCCAGGTCGCCGCCTTCGCAATGTCCGGCGCCGAAGAGCAGCATTTCGTCTGCTACGAAGGTGAAGAGATGTCCGCCCGTGTCGGTGATGACGCGCGTTTCGTCCGTGCGCAGGTTGAGCGCCGCAATGCCGCGCCCGCACGCTTCCTCGCCCCAGAAATAAGCCACCCACGTCCCCGCGGGGGAGAACAGGTACTGGTCGCAGGCAATATCCGCGCAGGTGGGCAGGAGCACGTGCTGGTGGACAAAATTCGTCTTTATCGAATAGGCTTTCGTCACCAGTAAATCGATGGTGATCGTATCACCGTCAGGGCGGATGAAGAGGGTGTCCTCCTTTTGGGAAAGGCGTTCCGCGCGCCGTCCATCGGCAGCGATGGCCCACAGGTGGGTTGGGGTGGTGCGCTGACGCACCTCTTTGGGCGCAAACGGCGCATGGACCGTGCTGGTAAAAAGGATCAAGTCGTGCTGTGGTTCAGTCGTCGAGAACGGGCGCTGCCATACCGGCGCACACACCGGCATCGGCGTGGTGGTGGCAGTAGGGCGGGGCGTCGCTGTCGCCGCCGGGGTGGGGAACGGTGTCGCCGGGAGCGCTGTGGCTGTGGCGGTCCAGGTGGGCACCGGGGTGTACGTCGCGGCTACCGATGGGGGATGGGGTGCTTCTGTCGGCGTGGATGAAGGCGGTGTCGGCTGGCATCCTGGCAGCATCAGGAGCGCGACGATGATAATTTCCAATCCATAGCGCCGGAGCGCCATTTTGGGTCCCTTCATGCTTCCACTCCTTTGCATGTGGCAATGACAAATTGCTCGGCGGCTTCCCGGGTCGTGATCTCACCCGCGGCCTGGGCTTCGCGTAGTGCTTCGAGGACGCGCCCCATTTGTGGCCCCGGTCGCAGCCCCAGGGCGATAAGGTCGTGCCCGTTGAGCAGGGCGGATGGCGCAACGACCTCCGCGGGCTGCTCGAAATACGCCTTGAACAACGTCGTAGCGTTGTGCAACAGAGCGCGCCAGCGGCTCTGCGTCAATCCCTGCCCCCAAACGGCCATCGCGTCGGCCAGCGCCAATAACACCACGCCCACGCCGGCCTCACCCGTATCGCGGTAGAAGCGGTAGGCTGCGCGCCGCGTCACGGGGTCCTGCGGGACATTCGCCAGCCGCATGTGTTCGGCGACCAGCGTGCTGACAAAGGCGCTGGCTTTCCCCGGAAAACGCAGCGCCTGCAGTCGTGTTTCTGCTATTTGCGCACCGCTTTCTGGATGACCGTAGAAATGCGTAAGGCCGTCCTCGCCGACGGTCCGCGTTCTTGCCTTGCCAACGTCGTGAAACAGTGCGCCCCACTTTAGCAGATCAGCGCGTGGCATCTCCGCATTGACCGGCTCATCCAGGTACACCAGCAGGGCCGCCTGAAAGGGCAGCAGGGCTTCAGCGAGGCGTGACCACGCCCAGGCAGGGGTGGGGACAAGGGTGAGGTCTGGTGTGCTGTCGGCGGCGGGTGGGTGCGCTGCGCCTTTGAGGAGCGCGAGGATGCCTTCCACGGCAGAGACTGTCGCCAGGGTGTGCGTCAGGGCATTCGCGTAGTGATGCGGCGCAGACTGCTGGATTGTCCGTAGAGCGTGAACTTCAGGCAAAACATAGGTCAGCAATCCCGCATCACCGAGCGCGCGCAGGTTGCGCATCGCCGGGACTGCGCGCAGCATATCCAGCAGCTCATCGCGCACACGTTCGGCGCTGACGGTGGTGATGGAAGCCGCCTGTGCCTTCAGCGCCTTCTTGGTGGCGGCCTCAAGCTCAAAACGTAGGGTGTTGGCGTGGCGTATCGCGCGCAGCAGCCGTGCCGGGTCGTCCTTGAAACTGTGGGGGCCGGTCATGCGGATCAGCTTTGCCTGGAGGTCGGCCTGACCGCCGGTGGGATCGATGAGCGCGCCCTCCAGCGTGAGCGCCATCGCATTGACGGTGAAATCGCGCCGCCGCAGGTCCTCTTCCAATGTCGCGCCCCGCAAGACGGCGAAGTCCAGCATCACCGGACGGCGCATGTGCGGGTCGGTGATAACGACACGACCGGTATCACGCTCGTCGTCCAGCGGATAGTAGGCGGCGTGCAGCGCATTGGCGACCTTGCGCGCCAGCGCACATCCCTGTTCGGCGACGGCGAAGTCCCAATCGTGGATGTCGCGGCCCAACAGCAGATCACGGACGGGACCGCCGGCCAGCCATACACCTTCTGATGGGAGGATGCCCCGGAGTTCGGCTATCGGCCATTCTGGCAGGGGCACGTAGGGTGGATGGGTGGAAACCCAGGCCAGCCGCAGTCGCTCTTTGGGCCGTGCCGCGCGCGCGGCGCAGCGCGTTTCTTCGCGCGTCGCGCCGACACTCACTACCGTATTGGTTTCGCTCAAAGCAATCCAGCGACCTGCGTACAGGCTGAAATCCATGGTTGCCTCTTACCCTTGGGTCCCCCATTCTGCAATCTCTTGAAACCTTCGCCAGGGTTCTCCTTGTTCAAAAAAGCGTGCGGTACGCTCAGGGGCGCACCGCACGAGAACCTGTTGGGGGAACCAGAGCCACTCACAGCACCAGCATAGCGGCGCTAAACACGGGTGAGGTATGCTCCGGTGCGGGTATCGACCCGGATCGTATCCCCGACGTTGATGAATAACGGCACGTTGACCTTCAGACCGGTTTCGCACGTGACCGATTTGCTGACGCCGGTGGCCGTATCTCCGGCGATAGCCATTTCCGACTCGACAACTTCCAGTTCGACGGACGCGGGCAGTTCGACATCCAGCACTTCATTATCCAACAAGGTCAGCGTGACTTCCATTCCTTCCTTAAAGAAGCCGGCCCGGTCGCCGACCATATCGGCGCTCATGTGAATCTGATCATAGGTTTGGGTGTCCATAAAATAGAAGGCTTCACCGTCTTCGTAGAGATATTGCACACTGCGTCGCTCAACCGGCGCTTCCTCGAAGCGATCTCCTGATAGAAAGTTGCGCGGCACGGTGACGCCGGTGCGCAAGTTGCGAATCTTAGTGCGGATAATGGCATTTCCCCGCCCCGGTTTGTAGTGTTGATACTCCAAAACCTGGTACAGTTCTCCGTCCAGAATAAAAGTGGTGCCTTTGCGAAGCTCATTTGCGTCAATCATATTCTCTCCTCAATCACTTACCTGCATTCAGTGCGGCGGCGTCGCACTGTACTGGACTGCCATTATAGCCTGGGTATGATTATCGTCAAGCCTCTTTTTTACTTTTTGTGATTTTTATAGTATAATTCTGATAAAGATCCGCAAAACCTTGTTGCAAAACAGATTAACGTGTATAATATCTGTGAATTTAACAGAAAGGAGATTTCCTATGACGCGCAGATCCATTTTTGTGATGTTGGCCGTTCTGGTGGCGCTTTCTCTCGTCTTGGGAGGGTGCAAGAAATCTGCTACGCCGCCGTTGGCAGATATTCAGTCTGAGGATGAATCGGCAAAGATGCTCGAAGAAGCCGGAGCGAATTCCACGCCGGTCGTCGTACAGCCGACCAGCGAGGCGCTGCCTGTCGTCGAACCTGTCGTAGAGGCGACCCCAGCACCTACGCTTGTAGCTACCGAGGTCACCGAGACGCCGACGCAGACCGTCGATGTGGTGCTGCCGGTGGTTGCCACCGAAGGTGAAGTTACCGCCACGCCGGAAGCTGCCGCGACACCGGCGCCGACCAGTACGCCCGGTAAGCACGTGGTGCAGGCGGGTGAGAACCTGTTCCGCATCGCCTTGCGCTACGGCACCACGGTCGAAGCCATCGCCCAGGCCAACGGAATCACCAACGCTGCGTTGATCTACGTCGGGCAGACCCTCACGATTCCCGGTGGAACCCCCGGTGGGGGGACGCCGCCCGCGACGCCTGCCCCCGGAACCGGCGGCGAGAAAGTTCACATCGTGCAACCCGGCGAGAACCTGTTCCGCATCGCCTTGAAGTATAACTACAGCCAGTACTATCTTGCCAAGTACAACGGGATTGCCAATCCCTCTCTCATCTACGTCGGGCAGGTGATCCGCATTCCATAGAGGGTGAGCGGTAGACTCAGCAGATTCAATTTTGCCTGGTCTGGATCGCTATCTCCAGGGCGGAGTGGCGGTCTGGCGCTCCTTGAGCATTCTGTGATCCATTGCGTCTTTAGCGATGGGAAAGATTGTCAGTCTGAATAACGAACGTGTGCGGCGAGTGCAGGCGCTTGAGCGCAGCACTCGCCGCCGTTATCAAGAGGGGCTGTTCATCGCCGAGGGGTTACGTCTGGTGCAAGAGGCCCTTGCGGTACATTCGCCTATCCTTGAAGCTTTTTATACCGCTACGTTTGCTGAAAGCCCCCCCGGTAGCGCCCTTGTCGCTGCCTGTCTGGACCGCGTGAGTTCATGTTGGGAAGTGTCTGCGGAAGTGATGCAGGCGCTGG
The DNA here is from genome assembly GCA_019873725.1 of Chloroflexota bacterium. Classification (GTDB taxonomy): domain Bacteria; phylum Chloroflexota; class Anaerolineae; order B4-G1; family SLSP01; genus DSWT01. Next base: position 12,142 of record JAIOAS010000119.1, read on the forward strand.
CCGACACGGAAACGCCGCAAGGCATCCTTGTCGTATTGCCGATTCCCGATTTACCGTGTGCCGCGACCGCGCCACTCACGCTGATTCCCGACGCCATCCGCGATCCCGGCAATCTGGGCACTATGCTGCGCACGGCCTGGGCAGCGGGTGTTTCGCAGGTGTTGCTACCGCCGGGGACGGTGGATTATACAAACCCGAAAGTGGTGCGCGCTGCTATGGGTGCGCATTTTCACCTGCCGATTCACCGGGCAACGTGGGAGGACATCAGTGCCGACCTGGAGGGAACCGCGGTGTGGTTGGCCGAGGCCGGGCCGGGTACCCCCTACGACGCGGTAGACTGGCGCGGGCGCGTGGCGCTCATCGTGGGTGGAGAAGCCACGGGTGCGGGGCCCGAAGGGCGGGCACTGGCTGCCGGTCGGCATGTCACCATCCCCATGGCGCCTGGTGTGGATTCGCTCAATGCGGCTATGGCTGCGGTGATCGTGCTATTCGAGGCCGCCCGCCAGCGCGGCGTGGGCAGATGACATTTCCCGTAGTGCCATGATTGCCTCACTCGCTAATCCTGTTACAATGCGGGTGAGGTGTCACCTATGAAGCGTATCCTGTGGATTCTGCTGGTGCTGACGGGTCTCGCGTGCCGTCTCTTTGTGCCCACCCTGCCGCCATCCTCGGCTACCCAGACCATCACCCCATCTGCATTGACGCCGTTTGACGGCGCGCCGTCTGTCGGCGCGCCGTCTGCGGTGCCTTCCTCTCCCATACCATCCGCCACGCCAACGCCACTTCCGACCTCCACACCGCTCCCTACGCCATCTCCTGTCCCTACGCCGCTGCCCGTTGGGCCGGGGCTGGAATTCGACAGTGTGCGATTCTTCCCGTGGCCCCTCTATCCGGGCGATTGGGTCAGCGTGGCCGTCGATCCGCGTGTGCCACTCGATGCTGCCGGGCCGATGACGCTCACCTGGACGGTGGACGACGAAATTCTGACGGCGCCGGTCGGCCCTGATGGGTTGGACGCGCGCTTGCAGGCGCGGTTTTA
>JAIOAS010000119.1:13910-15291 GCA_019873725.1 Chloroflexota bacterium
TGGGAGAATGCCTCTGCCCAGCTCAGTGAGGGGCTGCGCGCCGTGGGGGAGGCAGACTGGCAAACGTTCGAGCAGACGTGGGAGGCCTGGCTGGATGCGCAGCCGGTATCGCCCAAAACCCAGAAACTTTTGGAGGTGGAGCTGCGCTTGATGGAGACCTTGCGCGCTTATCAACTGGCTTACGATCCTGGTGCGCATTTCCTGGAGGGGATTCTGTTCAGCCCACAGGATGGCGAGCGTTGGCATATCACGGCGGACTTTGTGCGGCGTCCCCGCGAAACCGAGCCGGTGGCGCTGGAATTGTTGTTGGTGATGGCGCAGGAAGCGATAGATGCCGGTATGGTCGAGGCGGCGGAAAGGCCGTTGGCGGCTGTGGAAGATGTGCTGACAAACGGCTTTCCACAGCATGGACTGGCCGCCGATGTGCGTGCAATCGTCTCGGCGGCGTTGTCGCAGGGCTATGAACCTTACCGCCTGGTCCCTCACTTCGACGGCAGCTACGAGGTTCATGCGTTGGTGATGGCTGCATGGCCGGCACAGCAAGTTTTGACGGCGGTTCAGGCGGGCGTTGCATGGTCGGTGAAGCCATTGCCGTTGAGTGATTGACCGATCCCCTCAGAGCAATTTGGCCGACTATGCAACGACAAGACTAACGACTATGCGACTATGTACGAAGGAGTTGCGGGATGGAGCCTTGTGTGTATACGACGACCTCGACGTTACTGGGACCGGTGTGGGTCTGCGCAACTGGCGTGGGTATTTGCGGTCTGGGTTTTGGTGAGCAGCCGGGTGATCATGAAATCCGCCGCATGGCGCGCTATGGGATTGCCCCTGCGGAGCCAGGGAGCAATCCTGCGCTGGAAGCTGCCGTCGCGCAACTGGCCGACTACTTCGACCGGAGCCTGAAAGCCTTCGACGTCCCTCTTGACCTGCGCGGTACCGACTTCCAGTGCGCGGTGTGGCAGGAGGTGTTGACCATCCCCTACGGCAAAACATTAACCTACGGTGAAATAGCCATGCAAGTCGAACACCCCCGCGCGTTCCAGGCCGTAGGGCAGGCGAACGGGGCGAATCCGGTGGCGATCATCGTCCCCTGTCACCGCGTCGTTGGACGAAACGGCAAACTCACCGGCTATGCCTATGGCATAGACCGCAAAGCGGCGCTGTTACAATTGGAGCAGGCCGGCTTACAATTGCGGCTTTGAGTCGACGGATGACAATGTTCGATGTGCCACCAGAAATGAATTCTGTATGTCAAAAAAAACGGCGCGAGTTGCTCCCGTTGGGCCTGTTGCTCGTGCTCTATGTACTTACCGGCCTGAGTTACATGTGGGTTACGCCGTGTATGGAGAAGCCTGACGAAGAAGACCATTACGGCTAT
>JAIOAS010000120.1 GCA_019873725.1 Chloroflexota bacterium
ATCCTCACTTGTTCATATTATAGCTCAAGTTGCCTTCTGTTCTAGTTTCAAGATGTAGGAGGGTGCATTTCAGAATGGGGGCGACTTTTCTTAAATTGCACCGCAGAGCACACAGTGTCCGCAGAGTTGCCAGAAATTTCTCCGCGTTCTTTGCGAACTCTGCGGTTAAATCAAACGTTTATCTGGCTTTTGCCCTCGAATTGAAATGCACCCCGATGTAGGACACGGATTTCCACGGAGTACACGGATTTCTTTTCTTGGTTCTACTCACAAAATCCGTGTCATCCGAGTACCATAGGCAGACACAGGCGAAAAGCGGAGCAAGAAACATCATTGGAGTACCTTTATCCATGGATATTGGCCTTGCAAAGTGTGCGCCAACCGGGCATCTGCCGTCCAAAACTCACAGTTCAGTGACTCGGCCAATGCCAGATAATGCCCGTCATAGGTGACCATTTGGCCGGTACGTTCGGCCCACAGTAACGCGCGGAGATGCAATTCCGTGCTTGGGGGAACAAGATGCACGCCCAACGCGAATAGCGTTTGCAGGCGGGCCTCAACGTCGAGCATAGGCAAATGCAGTGTCACCATAGCCTTGCGCAGTGCAGCGGTAATTTCGTAGGCCCACAGGTCTGGGGCCTGAATGAGCGACCCCGGCGCACGCCAACTGTCCCATAACGCCTGGGCTTGCGGTGAATAGGGCAGTGGCAATACCAACGCCAGCGCGACGTTCGCATCAACCACGGCTTTCATGCAGTTTTTACCTCAGAAAGCAATGTCGCGGTGCGTTCGTCGCGCGCGGCGGCGACCCAATCTTCTTGTAACACGCCAACCTGCGCTGCCAGCGCCTCGCGTAACTGGCGCGCTTTTTCCAGCACTTCTGGCTTGATCCCCCCGGCATGGGTCAGGCGATCGTATTCCTCGATGCTCAATAACATGGCTTTGGGTTTGCCGCGCGAGGTGATGACGATCGGGCGCTTCTCGAAAATGGTTTGATTGATTAGCCGGGAAAGCGTTTGTCCGGCCTGGCGAACACTGACTTCCATAGAAAACCTCCTGAATCAAGGTGTGATGTACAGATTATCTGTATTATAACACGAATATAGGGGATTGGATAGCCTATTGCTGATGCAAACCGCCGACAACCCACGGGGGCTGTCGGCGGCTGGTTTTGCGGTGAGCTAAACCGGTGATGGCTACGGTTGCGCGGTCGGCGTGGGCGTCGGCGTCGCTTGTTCCAGGAACGCCGCGCGGTCGTTCTCGATCAGGGTCTTGACGTTGTATTCCGTCACGGCCACGTAATACGGCGATTCCGACGCTTTGACGGCGTAGTTGCTGCCGTCGAACTTTGCGCCGACACGCAACGTGTAGACGCTGCCATCCTCCATCGTGAGCGTGACGGTCGCGGCGGGCGTGGCAAGGCCGTAGCTGGCCTCTTCCTTCAGGCCGAGCGGGCGCTGGAGGGTGATGCGCGCCGCCTTGTTGACGATGTCGGCGGTTTTCCCCGGCGCGATGCTCTCGTCACCGGCGAGGTCTGCCAGCGTCCATTGCTCTCCGCTCTTGACGAGTCGGAATGTGCCGTTAGCATTTTGCAGCGTAACCTCGGTCACCTTGGCCGAGTCGAGAGAGCGATAGCTCGTATCGATCCACGAGGTAGCCGCCGGGTTCATCTCCCACGCCGAAAGGTCGGCGGTGAGATACGTTTCGGCTTGCCCGGCCACACGGAAGTGCGTGGCCGTGTAGCGCGGCGAGCTGCCCAGATAGAACGTGTGCGTCGTGCCGTCTTTCATGCCGATGTCGATGCGGCGCAGGAAGTTGTCGTCTGCGACCTGCAGCGCCTTGTGACTGCTCTCGGTGCGGGCCACAAGGGTCGCCGTATTCAGTTTGGTGAACTTGTCAAGAATCGGTGTGATCGAGCTGGCCCGCGCCGGATAATCGTCTGCTTCCGCCAGGCTCCAGTTCTCCCCGGAGCGGCGCAGGACGATGTGCGCGCCTTTATCATCGGTGATGGTCAGGGTGACGATGTCCTCGACTTTGAGGTCCGGGAAGACCGGCTGCGCAGCGCCCGCGCTGCCGGAACGCGGCCAAAAGGTGATCACGCCGAGGATGATCTGCACGACCAGAATACCGGCCAGAATTTGTTGATGGCGTTTCATTGTTGCACCTCCTCAGACGAAGTTGCATCGCGTTTGGGCCTGGCTGCCTTTGCCGACCGCTGATGACTGACTGCTGATGGTGGCAGCAGTTCCATCGGCTGCTCATTGCGCCGCCGCATGGCTACGAAGCCGCCCAGCACCAGCAGCGCCAGCAACGCCACGCCGTAGTTGAGGATTTCCCAGAACGACTGCTCGTTCTCTTTCAGCGATGCCAGGACGCGGCTTTCCGCGCCGCGCGCCTGGATTTCCAGCAGCTCGAGATCCTCGGTGGCCCAGGCGACGGCGTTCTTCACGAATTGCAGTGAATTGAGATAGCGGTCGCCAGACATTGAGCTGGAAAGCTGGAAAACGATGTCATCCAAAAATTCTGCACTGCCAACGACGAGCAGGCGGGCCGTTTCCGGCGACTGTTCAATCGTGCCAGGACCGGTTGGCGAGGGCGTGCCGCCTTCTTCGCTCGTCGTTTCGAGGGGCGAGGGTTTCCCGGCGAAGTAGCTGTTAAACGTCCCCTGGACGGAAACGGCAAGCGTGTAAACCTGCGTGGAGGCAGGTGGCGCAAAACCGCTATCTGGATAAAGGTCGAAGTCAGGTTGGATGTTGGTGGGATCGCTTTGGAACCACGCTTTTGACGTTGAGGATAACAGCACCTCGACCTTGCGGTTTGCGTTCTTCTCTGGATTGACCTGGATGGGCGAGGGCCAGTTCAACGTGATCGCGGCCAGGTTAGAGACGATGGGGTTGTTTTTTGCCATCCCTGTCGAACGGACATCCACGAAGTAGGGATAGTTCAACGCCTGGTATTCCTGTATCTGGTAGTTGCCCACCTGTCGAATGACCGGCATAGGGAACGGCTCGTTCTGTGCATCGAGCACCATCCCCTGCTGCACCGTGATGCCGTAGTGCTCCAACAACCCGGCGACGCCGTCTGTGATCAGCTTGCCGGTGATCCCTCCCATGTAGGGGTCCTGCGTGATGACGGTGTTACCCGCGGCCAGGATCACCGCACCGCCGCGCATCAGGTATTGGTCGATGGCGTACAATTCTTTGTCGGTGAATCCCTGTGGGGCAATGACCAATACCACATCCACATCGGGCGCGATGGTGCCCGTGCTCAGGTCGAGGGTGCGGACTTCGTACTCCTGGCTCAGCGCCTCGCGCACCTGATTCCACGACGAAAGCGGTTGGACGGTTTGTCCCCACATATCCTGCGTGGGCGTCGCCGGTGGCGACCAGATGCCCACGACCTTGAGGAAGCCGGTGGACATGCGCTTGAGCGCGGACTCGACGGAATTACGGATGTCGGCCTCGCTCATCTGCCCGGAGGGGAAGATGACACTCTCCTCTGTGCCCACCTTCAACACTATATGCATATAGTACACATCATTGGAGAACAGCGAGGCGGCGAACGGTTGGATGTCGTAGGTATCATAGAGCTGCTGCGGGGTCATCGGGCTGTCGGCCTGGAGGGGATTGACGAGTTTGTAGGTCAACTTGCCGTTGGACTGCGCCGCGATCTCCTGCACCACTTTTTCCATCGTCTCCGGAACGTCGGCGAGTGATTCGGGCATTGTGTCGGGCGTGACGTAGATCGTCATCTCCACCGGGTCGCTCAGCGAGGCGAGGACCATATCGATGCTCTGGAAACCGTACACCACCTTCTTGATATTGCTGGTGAGATCGTATTCCAGGTTGCGCAGTTGCACATCGACGGTACCGCCTTCCTGCTTGACTTCGATCAAATCGTCAAAGCCAAGGGTGACGCTCTGGTCGCCGTATTGGATAAGGATGTCGAAATAGGAGTTGATGATGGAGGCTTCATAACGACCGGCGATTTGGAAGGGTGTGGGCCTGATACCGTAGACCTGATTGGCTTCCTTTTCCTTTTCCGGTTCTTTAGCCGGATCGATAATCTCCACCTGCACGCGCCCCTGGGAGGCAATGGCGTATTCCTCCAACATGTCGCGCACTTTGGGGACCAGGGGGGCCAGCAACGGGTGGGTGCGCTCGCTGAAATAACCGCGAATCAACAGCGGTTCTTGCAGGCCATCGAGCAGATTGCGCGTGGCTTTGGAGAGCGAATACTCACGATACTGGGTCAGGTCGAGCCGCAGGCTGCGCAATGGGTAGACCCACACATTGGATACGAGCAGGTTCACGATGAGCAGTGCGGAGGTGATGGTCACGCCGCGCCGCTTGGGCAGGGTTTGCTCACCCGCGCTCCAGCTCTTGGCTTTGAGCGACAGGATGTTGAGCACCAGGAAGATGCCCGCGAGGGTGACGTAGTAAAGCAGGTCGCGCAGGTCGATGACGCCGCGCTGGATGCTCTCGAAGCGGCTGCCCGCGCCGATGGCGCGCAGGATTTCGCCCACCTCATTGCCCACGAAGTTGGTCACGCCGGTCGAGCCGACCAGGTAAAACACCCCACACAACAGCACGGTGGAGAGCAGCGCCACGATCTGGTTGTCGGTGCGCGACGAGACGAACAGCCCGATGGCAGCGTAAGCGCCCGCCAACAAGAGCGCCGCCAGGTAGCCGCCGATCACCGGCCCCCAGTCGAGGTTGCCGAGAAGGGCGACGGTGATGGGAATGAACAGGGTCAGCGCCAGAGCAATGCCGATCAGGGCGACAACGGCGAGAAACTTGCCGATGACCAGTTGGGTCGTCGAGACAGGCAGCGTCAGCAGGATTTCGAGCGTGCCCACGCGCTGCTCCTCACTCCACTGACGCATGGTGAGCGCCGCCGCGATGAAGATCATCAGCACCGGCAGTCGGCGGAAGAGGGGACGCACGTCGGCGATGCCGCGCGCGAAGAAAGTGTCTACCCAGAAGAACGAGAACAGGGTTGCGATGAGGAACGCGCCGATGAAGATCATCGCCATCGGCGAGCCAAAGTAACTGCGCAATTCCTTGCGGGTGACAGTCAAGATCTGTTTCATTGCGCCACCTCCATGGTTGAGTTCGTCACTGCGCTTCCCTGGGTGGCCAGTTCATTGAAGACCGTTTCGAGTGTGCGCACGTCGCGCCGTAGCTCGCGGAGTGGCCAATCGTTTTTGCGCGCCAGTTCGTAAATGGCGGGACACAAATCGTTGTAGCCCGCGGTACCGGCTGGGGCTTTGCGACCGAACACGCGGTAGGCCGGGAAGCCATCGTGGCTGTTGAACAGCCCCACGCCCTGCACCTGCGGAAGGTGTTGGAGCAAGTTCTGGGCCTCGGGGAGGCGCCGTTCCAGCACCAGCACGGCATCGGACGTGGCCTCGAGTTCGGAGAGACGCGCGTCAGCCTTCACCTGGCCGTTCATCAGGATGATGACGCGGTCGCAGAGGGCCTCGACTTCCGAGAGGATGTGCGTGGAGAACAATACCGTGCTGTGGTCGGCCAATCGGCGGATGAGATTGCGAATCTCGACGATTTGGGTGGGGTCGAGACCTACGGTCGGCTCATCGAGGATGAGCAGGCGCGGCTTGTGCAGGATAGCCTGCGCCAGGCCCACGCGCTGTCGGAAGCCTTTGCTCAGGTGCGCGATGGGGCGGGTGAGGTGGTCTTGCAGGCCGGTGGCGTAGATCGCCTCGGAGAGCAGTGCCCTCTGCTCGGCCTCTGGGATTTGCCGCAGGTCGGCCATCATCTTGAGGTACGCCTGCACCGACAGTTCGGGGTACAGTGGCGCGGTCTCCGGCAGGTAGCCGATCTGTGCCTGCACCTCGCGGGTGTGTTCGAGCACATCTAGCCCGTTGATCAGCACCGTCCCCGCATCGGGTTGCAGGTAGCCGGTGAGGATTTTGATGATGGTCGTTTTCCCGGCTCCGTTCGGTCCCAGCAACCCGACGATTTCCCCGCTGGCGATGTTGAAGGAGACGTCGCGCAGGGCTTCGACGTCACCGTACGATTTGGACAGATTTGAGACATCAATCATAAACTCGTCCTCCTTGCGAATAACGAATAACGAATGGCGTGCTGACGCGAAAAAGAGCAAAGCTGGTCGCAGGGTGTCCTACGTATAAGCTTCGCTCTTTTGTTTCCAGCAATGCTGCCGGTACGCGCAGCACGGTGACATGGTAATGAACGTGGGCGAATTGTCAAGGCTGGCCGGCTGGCCTGTCACACGTCATCCCTCACTATACCGCGTTCTTATTTGCATGTCTTTAAGAAGAGCTAAGATCAACCTTAAGAAAAACTTATCTATGTTACGTTAATGCCCTGCTAATCTTATTCTAATGGACTGTGATTAAGATGGTAGGGTAGAGACGATGTGACGGCCCGCGTACGCATTGGCGACAAAAAATCCGTTACAATCCGTTGAATCCGTTGACAAACGAGGAGGTGAAGATGACGATACAACCAGAGTCGCTCGAATTCAAGGCTGAAGTTCAGCAGTTATTGCACATTCTCTCGCACTCGCTCTACACAGAGCGCGAGATCTTCTTGCGCGAGTTGATCTCGAACGCTTCGGATGCCCTCAATCGCGTGCAGTTTGAGATGCTCACTAACACCCAGGTACTCGACCCGGATCTGGAACTGGCGATCCGTATCGATTTCGACGAGGAGGCCAAGACGCTGACAGTCTCTGATACCGGCGTTGGTATGACACGGGATGAGCTGATCGAAAACCTGGGCACGATTGCCCATTCCGGCGCGATGGCGTTCCTCAAGAAGCTGGAAGCCGAACAACGCATCGGTGACATCATCGGGCAATTCGGCGTGGGATTTTATTCCGTCTTTATGGTCGCCGATGAGGTCCGGGTGACCTCACGCTCCTATCTGCCGGGCGAACCGGCGTGGATGTGGGCCTCGCGCGGCGACAATACCTACACGCTCCGTCCTGCGGACAAGGCCACACGCGGCACCACCATCGAGATCGACCTTAAGGAAGATGCCGCCGAATTTGCTTCGGCGTGGCGGTTGGAGCAGATTGTCAAGAAACACTCCGATTATGTCTCGTTCCCCATCTACGTGAAGGACAAGATCGCCAATCAGCAGACGGCGCTATGGCGCAAACCGCCGAGCGAAGTGACCGACGATGAGTACAACGAATTCTACCGCCAACTCACCCTTGATTTCGAGAAGCCGCTGCTGCACCTGCACATCATCACCGACGCCCCGGTCGACATCCGCAGCGTGCTCTTCGTGCCGCGTCACCGGGAACGCGGGATGTTCCGTCTGCGCCCCGATCACGGGCTGAAGCTCTATTCGCGCAAGGTACTCATCCAGGAGGACAACAAGGACATGCTGCCCGAATACTTGCGCTTTGTCGAGGGCGTGGTGGATTCGGCAGATATTCCGCTTAACGTGGCGCGTGAATCGGTACAGAGCACACGCACGATGGGGCACATCAAGAAGGCGCTGCGTGGGCGGGTGTTGAAGGCGCTGCGCGAGCTGGGCGAGGAGAAGCCTGAGGAGTACAAGGTCTTCTGGGAAGCGTTTGGGCCGTTCATCAAGGAAGGGGTGGCGATGGACTTTGGCGGGCGTGACGATATCGTGCCGTTGCTGCGGTTCCCTACCTCCAAATCCAATGGCGCACTCGTCTCACTAGGCGAGTACGTCGCGCGGATGATTGAAGGTCAGACCGACATCTACTACATCCTCGGCGACGATCTTGCTTCCGTGGCCCGCAGCCCGCACCTGGATGCGTTCAAGGCCCGCGACCTGGAAGTGCTCTATCTCGTCGATCCGCTGGATGCCTTTATGGTGCAGAGCTTGCGCGAGTATGAGGGCAAGCCGTTGAAGAACGTGGACGATCCTAACCTGCAACTGCCCGGTGAGCCGGCGTCGCCGCCTGAGGCGCTTACCGCCGATGCGCTATCACCGGAAGTGTTCGGCAAGCTGATTGTGCGCTTCAAGAACGTCCTGGCCGAGCGTGTGGCGGACGTGCGCGAATCGAAGCTGCTCAAAGATAGCCCATGCCGCCTGGTCTCGCCGGATAGTGGCCCGGAGCGCGAGATGCAGCGGGTGCGTCGTCTGGTGGAGCAAGACTATACGGCGCCGGTGAAGATTCTGGAGATCAACCGCGGACATCCGCTGATTCAAAACCTGGCGCGTTTGAACGATTCGCAGTTTGCCAATCCTCTGATTGACTTGACGGTGGAGCAGTTGTTCGACAATCTGCTGCTGTTGGAGGGCCTGCATCCCAATCCGGCCCAGATGGCCCCACGCATCCAGGAATTGTTGGAGCGCGCCGTCGCCGCGTCGGCGCCGGCAGGCGGGATGTAATCATCTGATTCGTTCAACCTCCTTGAGAGCAGGGGGATTTTGCGGTTCAACGACGCAAAATCCCCCTGCTTATGTGAATTTGTAGTATAATATGTATTGCAATATATATCCGGCAAACAGACCACAAAAGTCTCATAAGGTACGTGCTGAGACTTTTGTGGTCATTGTCAAGCGAGGTGAATGGATATGCAAAAGATTATTGGTGTGACTGAGTTGCAGCGCCGCTTTCGTTCTGTATTCGATGACGTGGTGGTCAGGAACGTGCCTTATGTTTTGACGCGCGGCAGCCGCCCGGAAGCTGTCCTGATGCCTTATGAGGAATTCCTCCGTTATCAGACGCTCAATGAAGACGCGATCCTGGCGCGGTTTGATGTACTGATGGCGCGCATGGCAGCTCACAATGCCGCCTTTACCGACGAAGAAGTAGCTGCCGACGTGGAAGCAGCGTTGGCTGAGGTGTGATGCGTGCCGTCATCGATACGAATATTCTGGTGCGCGCTTTGATCCGTCCGCGCGGCAATGTAGGGCCGCTGCTCCTGCGTTTGCGCAGTGGACACTTTACCTTGCTTTACACGCAGTCGTTGCTGGAAGAACTGGTAGATGTACTCAGCCGGCCCCGCCTCCGCGATAAATACGGCATAACCGAAGGCGATGTGAAGACCGTCGTGGCTTTGCTGCTTCTGCGCGGCGAAGCTGTGTCGGTGAGTCAGGCGCTCACGGTATGTCGAGACCCAAAGGACAATAAATTTCTGGAAACGGCGGTGGCAGGCAAGGCAGATGTCATTGTCAGTGGCGATGAGGACTTGCTGGTCCTCGATCCTTTTGAGGGTATTCCGATTATCCCGCCCGCTGAGTTCTTGCGGAGTCTGGATGCGCAAAAATTCTAGGGCGAGGTATGCCTGCTTCCTAAATATGCTATAATGAGCAGCACAGTGAGGTGACTGCGTGGCTGTTGCTTGCCCCCTGGCGGGCGCCGGCAATCGCCGAAGAGGAGATACGATGCGCCGTACTTCGTTGCTTGTTTTGTTGAGTATGATCGTGCTGGCGATCGTCATTGCGGTGGTGCTGTTTGACATCTTTTCACGCTCATCGGTGAGTGAAACAGTGGCCCCCGGTACGGTTGTACCGGCGACGCTGCCGGTTCCACCGGCACAAACGATGCTGCCAACATCCGAACCGGTCGGCACACCGATGCGGCTTGTGTACATCGTCTCGGTTCTGGTAGTATTTGTGTCGGCAGTGTTGGTGTTGTTCAGGATGGTTCTAAAAGCTTTGATCAAGGACGCGGAGTGAAGGGATACGGCTGGGGCCGTGCTGCTGTGTCCCGTTTAGGAGGTAGGATGAAGACGACAAATGCCAAAATCGCACGGATTGTGTTCACGGTGATCACTGTTATCATTCTCTTAAGTATGATTTTGAGTATCCTGATAACGATCCGTTAGCGATAACGGGAAATCGACACAAAAATTTAACACGGCATCTGAAATATCATTTGCCATTTTGAAGGAGCCACTATGCACCACAACATTGCGTTGAGGGAGTTCCATGTTGCGCGCCAGGCGCGTGACCTTTATGAGTTTGACGAGTCCCTGTTCACGTTGAGCGGCAACGTCATTTTTGCGAACTTCCACGCCGCGCGCGTCTTCGCGCAGAAGATGAACGCCAAACGCGATCTGGTCAACTTCCCGGAGCAGGCCGTGCGCGCCGGACAAATCAACGCGATGGGACTGATTGATGAAATCTTACACCTGGTCGTCCGTGAGTATTGCGCACAGCGTAACCCTACCGCGATGGCGGAGGCGCTGGCCTACGTGGAATCTGCGCTTGGTCCCGACCGCATAGAAGTGGCATTGCGCGCCTTCAGCGATCAGTTTCCGCCCCTTGCCGTCTATCGCCGCGAAACGACGGTCGCCGACTATCTCGCCGGCGCAACCGGTGACACGCCGCACCGCCAGGTGGCGCTGGAAGAGCTGCTGATGCTGTGGCTGGCGAATGATAACCCGGCGTTTGCGGTCTTTTTAGACCTGTTCGACGACACCGACCTGGAAAAGACCACCGTATACAACCAGATTATCCCCCTGCTGGACGAGTTCTTTCGCACACAACCGCCTTTCGGACCGGACAACCAGCCGCTCATCGAGATGTTGCGCACGCCGGCGCGCAAATTCCCTCACTCCCTGGAAGCGCAACTGGAGTTCATCCGCACGCATTGGGCGCCGTTGCTGGGCAAATACCTCTATCGCATCCTCGGCAGCCTGGATTTGCTTGCCGAGGAGCAGAAGCCGTTCTTTGGGTTCGGCCCCGGTCCTGTACTGCCTTACGAATTCGGCGGGCAGGAGCTGGAGCCGGAGCGTTTCAGTCCCGATAGCGCCTGGATGCCGCGCCTGGTGCTCATCGCCAAGAACGCCTACGTGTGGCTGGATCAACTGTCCAAGAAATACCAGCGCGAGATCGTGCATCTCGATCAAGTGCCGGATGCCGAATTGGACACGTTGGCGCGCTGGGGCATCAGCGGCTTGTGGCTGATTGGCTTGTGGCAGCGCAGCGCAGCCTCGCAGCGCATCAAGCAGATGATGGGCAATCCCGAAGCGGTAGCCTCGGCTTACTCGCTGGAAGATTACCGCATCGCCGACGATTTGGGCGGCGAGGGCGCTTACGAAGACCTCAAGGCGCGCGCGTGGCAGCGCGGTATCCGCATGGCGAGCGACATGGTGCCCAACCACATGGGCATCGATTCGACGTGGGTGATGCAGCATCCGGATTGGTTCATCAGCCTGCCTTACAGTCCGTTTCCCGGCTATACTTTCAACGGCGTGAATCTGAGCCGTGACCCGCGTGTGGGCATCTACCTCGAAGACCACTATTACGATCGCACCGACGCTGCTGTGGTGTTCAAGCGCGTTGACCACTGGACCGGCGACACGCGCTACATCTACCACGGCAACGACGGGACGAGCATGCCCTGGAACGACACGGCGCAGCTCAACTACCTCAACCCCGAAGTGCGCGAGGCCGTCATCCAGACGATTTTGAGCGTGGCGCGGCGCTCGCCCGTCATCCGCTTCGACGCGGCGATGACGCTGACCAAGAAGCACTATCAGCGCCTTTGGTTCCCGGAGCCGGGCACCGGCGGCGATATCGCCTCCCGCGCGGATTTCGGCATGAGCAAGGCCGACTTTGATGCCGCCATGCCGGAGGAATTCTGGCGGCAGGTGGTGGATCGCGTGGCGCAGGAAGCGCCCGATACTCTGCTGCTGGCGGAGGCGTTCTGGCTGATGGAGGGGTACTTCGTCCGCACGTTGGGGATGCATCGCGTGTACAACAGCGCGTTTATGAACATGCTGCGTGACGAGAAAAACGCCGAGTACCGCCAGTTGATCAAGAACACCCTGGATTTCGATCCGCAAATTCTGAAGCGCTACGTGAACTTTATGAACAACCCTGACGAGCGCACCGCCGTGGATCAGTTCGGCAAGGGCGACAAGTATTTCGGCATCTGCACACTGATGGCGACGTTACCGGGGCTGCCGATGTTCGGTCACGGGCAGGTAGAAGGCTTCACCGAGAAGTACGGGATGGAATACCGCCGCGCTTACTGGGATGAGAGGCCCGATAGCTACCTGGTGCAGCGTCATGAGCGGCAAATCTTTCCATTGTTGCACCGCCGCGCGCTTTTTGCTGAAGTTGAGAATTTCCGGCTGTACGATTTTGTTACGCCGGATGGCTATGTAGATGAAAACGTTTTCGCCTACTCCAATCGGTTGGGGCAAGAGCGGTCGCTGGTGCTGTACCACAACCGTTATGCCGAGACGCGCGGTTGGGCGCGCATGTCGGTCGGCTACGTGGTGAAGAATGAGGCCGGTGAGAAAACGCTGGTCCAGCAGTCGCTCGCCGAAGGCTTGCAAATCCCCGATGACCCGCGCGTCTACGTGATTTTCCGCGATGCCGCTTCTGGCCTGGAATACATCCGCAATTGCCACGAGCTGGTGGAACGTGGCCTTTATGCGGAATTGCATGCCTATCAAGTTCACGTCTTCCTGGACTTTGCGTTGGTGTACGAGAACGAATGGGGGCACTACGGGCAACTGGCGGCGCATCTCAACGGGCGCGGCGCATCGAGCATTAATGAGGCGTTGAAAGAGCTGTTCCTGGCCCCGGTCCACGCGCCATTCCGCATGTTGGTGAGCGCCCCGGCTTTCCGTTGGTTGCTCGCGGCCCGCGTCAGCAAGGCTGGGGAAGTGGTAGAGGCGGAGATGCTACGCCAGGTCAAACAGAAGATGGTGGACATCCTGCGGGCCGTTAAAACTACGACGCAGGCCAAAGGCGACGAAACGCTGGTGGCGGAGGCTGTGCGCGCGAAATTGGAAACGGTATTGGCGCTGCCGGTTATTCTCAAAACGCTGGCGCCCACATCCGGCAGTGGAACCAAAACCGTGATGGCTTACCGGGCGGCAATGGATTATGTTCTCAAAGAGTGGAAAGCCGCTGCCCCGTTGACCTGGGGTACGCTGTTCGGCTGGCTCTTCACCCACGCGTTGGGCAGGGT
Organism: Chloroflexota bacterium; assembly: GCA_019873725.1. Lineage (GTDB taxonomy): Bacteria > Chloroflexota > Anaerolineae > B4-G1 > SLSP01 > DSWT01. The sequence continues at coordinate 12,907 of JAIOAS010000120.1, forward strand.
CATCGATGAGGATGCGGCATCTGCTGAAGCGGCAGACGAGATCAGCCGCAGTTGGATCGATGAATGGCTGCTCGGTAAACTTATCGCTGCCGCGTTGGAAGAATGGGGCCTGGAGACGGAAGCGGCGCGTCGGGCGGTTGCGTTGATCAAGCTGCTGATTGGGTACCAGCGCTGGTTCGCCGAGACGGATGATCCTTACGACGTGCTGTACGCGATGTTACGCGAGCGTGAGGTGCAGGTCTATCTCGGCGTCAACCGTTACGAGGACGTGCTGTGGTTTAACCAGGAAGCGTTTGAGCAATGGGCGCAGTGGCTTATGCTGCTTTCCAGCGTGGACCTGGCCACAGCGGCCCGCGATAACTTCGCGGAGGTTTTTGTGGCTCGTTACACGCTGGTTCGTCAATGGCTGAAAGCCGAAGCAGCTTCCGAGTATCAGGTTGCTAAATTGCTCGAGCTCCTGAAAACCAGGCGATGAAAATCAGGGTGACAATACTCAACTGCGGATAGGATAGTCTTGCCGATGACGTTACTCAACGCTCACATTCTCGTCATCGATGATTCGGCGGAAGTGCGGGATTTCGTCCGCACCGCAGTCCTGGAGCCGGAAGGCTACCAGGTATCTGTGGCCGTAGATGGTTTCCAGGGCCTGACGATGGCGCTGGAACTCAAACCCGATCTGATTCTCTTGGACTATGAGATGCCCAAGATGAACGGCATCGAGGTGTTGCGGGCTTTGAAGGAACACGCGGTCGACGTGCCGGTGATCATCGTGACCTCCCATGGCTCGGAATCCGTCGCGGTGGAAGTCTTCCGACTCGGTGTGCGCGATTATGTGGTCAAGCCCTTCGAGGTGGAAAAACTCCGGGCCACGATTGCCCGGGTGTTGCATCTGACGCGGGCAGAGCGGGAACGCGACGTTCTGTTCGTCCAACTGCGCCAGACGAATGAGGAACTGGCGCAGCGATTGCGCGAATTGGACATTCTCTACCACGTCAGCAAAGCAGTGACCACGCTGCAAGAGCGCGACCAGTTGATGGAGCGTATCGTTGAGGCGGCGCTGTATCTCACCGGCGCACAAGATGGGCATTTGATTCTGTTCGATTCTCATACGGGCAAACCTACGATCCAGGTACGGCGGCAGCGGGCCGGCGCCTCGTATCAGGCGCCGAATGCCGACCAGACGATGTACACCCTCACCGATGGGTTAATGGCGACGACGGCGTTGATGGTGGGTGAAAAACGCATCGGCTCATTGGTGGTGAGCAACAAGCGCAATCGCGCGCCGTTGAGCCGGCATGATCGGCAATTGTTGCGCATGTTGGGCGACTACGCGGCTATCGCCATTGAGAACTTTCGCATGCTTGCGGAGATCGAAGCGCAGCGCGACCGGGAGAAGCGCGAATTACGCAGTCTCTTCGAGCATTACGTTGCGCCCTCGGTGGTCGAACGCATTGTGCAACAGCCGCAAAGCGTGCGTCCCGGTGGACAGCGGCAAATTATCACCGTGTTATTTGCCGACCTGCGCGGCTTTAAGACGTTCACCGCCCAAGCGCCGCCCGAACTGTTGATGAAGGTGGTCAACCGTTACCTCTCCGTTGCCGCCGATGCAATTCTCAGCGAGGAAGGCACGCTGGACAAATTTATGGGCGACGAGGCGATGGCATTCTTCAATGCGCCGCTGCCCCAGCCCGACCACGCCTTGCGGGCCGTGCGCACGGCCTGGCATATCCTGGAACAAACGCGCGACATGTATCGCTCCTTGCCGCAGACGCATCATATCGCTTTCGGTATCGGCATCGCTACCGGAGAGGCCATTGTCGGCAACCTGGGCACGCAGCATGTCGTCAACTTCACCGTTATCGGGCACACGGTCAACAAGGGCCACCTGTTGCAAGAAATCGCCCCACCGAATACTATCTTGATCTGCGAACAGACGTATGCGATGGTGCGCGATCACGTGCGCGTCAAAAAGCTCCGGCCCCTCGAGATCAAAGGCCAGGAGCAGCCGGAGACGGCCTACGAGGTGGTGGCGCTGCGATAACTCGCGCCGGCGCCACTGTTTTTGTCAGCCGATTTAGCAGATGAAGCAGGTTCAGTAGACCCAAAAATTTACAACGAGCGCATAAATCGCGCCAGCCGTTCCACGCCTTTTTCGATGGTTTCGATGTCGGCAGCGTAGGAGAGCCGCACGTTGGTATCCATCCCAAACGCGATGCCCGGCACGAGCGCCAGGTGTTCCTGCTCCAACAGCCGCGCGCAGAAGGTGATCGAATCCAGGCCCGTGGCGCTGATGTTGGGGAAGAGGTAGAACGCGCCGTGCGGTTTGGGGCAGATCAGCCCCGGAATCGCACTGACGCCGGCGT
>JAIOAS010000121.1:0-6600 GCA_019873725.1 Chloroflexota bacterium
CCCCGACCGCTGCCTGGGATCGCTGGATTGGGGACGCGGCGTGTGGGAGTACCAGAGCTTCTGGAACTGGGCCAGCGCGTCGGCGTACCTGCCGGATGGGCGCGCCGTGGGACTGAACCTGGGCTGCGGCTTCGGCGACCTGAGCCGGGCAACCGAGAACTGCGTGATCCTCGATGGGCGCGTCCACAAGCTGGATCAGGTGCGCTTCGACTACCAGTCCGGCGACTACATGCGCCCGTGGCGCTTCACCGATAACGAGGGCCGCCTGGATTTGACGTTCACACCGTTCAAGGAGCGCATCGCCACCACAAGGTTGGGGATCATCGACAGTGAAGTCCACCAGATGTTTGGCCGTTACACCGGTCACGCCCGGCTGGACGATGGGCAGGTGCTGGAACTGCCCGGCATCATCGGTTTTGCGGAAGAGCATCGCGCGCGCTGGTGAGATGATGCTGCTGTTCACATCCAGCCCGTCTGCGGCCAAGATCGCGCTGGAAGAAATCTGCGCCCGCGATTCCGGCGCACGGCTACGTCGCTGGCTCGAACCCGGCGTGGGTTGGGCCGAGCTGTCGATGTCTTGGGACGCCTTTGCCGCCCGCCTGCGGCAAGAGCCGCCGATCTTCTGCCGTCACGTTTGCCCGGTACACATCACCGTCCCACTGAAGCAAGAGGCGAATGACCTCGAAGTGCTTCTGGAGGCGGCCCATCAACTTGTCCCCAGCCTGAACGCGACGCAGACCTTCTCGGTGCAGACGCGGCTCATTGGCGAGGGGTGGCCCTACGCGCGCTTTGACGTCAACACCCGGCTGGCGGACGCACTGACGGCACAAGGCTTCGCGGTGGACGTGCGCCAACCCACGCAAATCCTTTCCGTGGCGCTGACGCCCACAGCAGGCTACCTCGGCGTCTCGCGGGCGGCGGACAACCTGAGCGATTGGGCGGGCGGCGAGCGGCGCTTCAAAGCGGAGCCGGAACAGATCAGCCGGGCGGAGTTCAAACTGCTGGAAGCGGTGGAAACCTTCAAGCTGGCGTGGCCCAGCGCCGGCAACGCGCTCGACCTGGGCGCAGCGCCCGGCGGGTGGACGCGCATCGCACGGCTCCACGGGCTACAGGTGACGGCGATCGATCCCGCCGACCTCGCCCCACGCCTCGCCGCCGATCCGGGCGTGCGCCACCTGCGGCACACGGCGCAGCGTTACCTGCCGGGGACGGATGACACGTTCGACGTCATCCTCAACGACATGCGCATGGACGCCCGCGACTCCGCGCACCTGATGCTCACCGCACGCCGCAACCTGAAAGCGACCGGCTGGGCCGTGATGACGCTCAAACTGCCGCACAGTCACGCCGAAAGGGTCGCCACCTCGGCGCTCACCCTGCTGCGCGAACGCTACACGCTCATCGGCGCACGCCAGCTCTTCCACAACCGCAACGAAATCACGGTGGCGCTCAAGTAGACGGAGGTATCACTTCACCACTAATCTTCACGAATTTGCACTAATTTTGATCTCCATTCGTGGAAATTCGTGTAGATTAGCGAGATTAGCGGTTTATTCTCATTAAGGAGGATAGTATGGAACATCGAGACGGATTTTTCGCAGGAGTACGGGATAGCGCAATTTATTACCAGTGTTGGCAGCCGGAAACGGGATGCAAGGCCATCCTGTTGATCGTCCACGGGCTGGCGGAGCATTGCGGGCGGTATATGAACGTGGTCAACCACTTCGTCCCGCTCGGATACGCCGTCTACGGCCTGGATCACATCGGACACGGCAAATCCGAGGGGCCGCGCGTCTACGTGGGTCGCTTTGCAGAGTACACAGATACGCTCAAGCTCTACTTCGACCTGATCCGCCTGGAACATCCTGACACGCCGGTCTACCTGGTCGGGCACAGCATGGGCGGGCTGATCGGCGCGCTCTACCTGCTCGAACACCAGAATGAGCTGGCAGGGGCGGTGCTCTCCGGGCCGTTGGTGAAAATGGCGGGAGGCGTATCGCCCGTGGTGGTTTTCATGGGGAAACTGCTTTCGACATTAGCGCCCAAAGTCGGGCTGACGGCGCTCAGTGCAGAGGGCGTGAGCAGCGACCCCGCCGTCGTGCAAGCCTACGTGAGCGATCCGCTGGTGTACACGGGCAAAATCACGGCGCGCCTGGCAGGTGAACTCATCGCGGCGACGCAGCGCCTCACCGCCGAAGCCGCCAAAATCACCTTGCCGCTCCTCATCGTGCAGGGCAGCGCGGACAGGCTGGTCGATCCGGCAGGCGCAAAACTGCTGTACGATACGGTCAGCTCCGTCGATAAAACGCTTAAGGTCTACGAGGGCTTCTATCACGAGGTCTTCAACGAGCCGGAACGCGCGCAGGTGTTGGGCGATGTGGAAGCGTGGTTAGCGCAGCGACTGTAAAAATGCCCGGTCCACCCTACAGGACGGCGTTCAAGTCGAGACCGCGGGCGGCGGCGCGTTCGACCTGCCACTCGCGCTCGGTGGCGGGCGGCGGCAGGACCTCTTCCTCGGGGCGGCGCACCATACTCAGCGCGCCGACCGGACAGGCGATGGTGCAGACGCCACAGCCCACGCAGCGCAGCGCATCCACGTGGGCAACGCCATCAACCGATAACGCCCCGAACTGGCACTTTTCCACGCACGCGCCACAGCCAATGCAGGCATCCTCATCGACCTGGTTCACGAACGCCGACCGCGCAATCACGTTCGCCAGCCCCAGATCGACCATCCCGCGCAGGATGCCGCACGCGCAGGTGCAGCAGTTGCAGATGTACGACATCCCCTGCTGGTTGTTGCTGACCGAGTGGACCAGGCCGGCTTCGGCGGCGCGACGCAGCGTTGCCATCGCCCCCTCTTGGGTGAGCGCGCGCACTGTCGTGCTTTGATCGAACGCGCCGGGGGTATCGCTGAGGATCATGCACACGTCCAGGGGATGCTCGCAAGGGTGACCGATAAGCGCCTGCTGCTTACGGCACAGACAGTCCATCACGCCCCACGCTTTGGCCCGCGCGACGATGTCGGCGGCGCTCTCGAAAGGCCGCACTTCCATATCCATCCGCACGCTCTGTTCGACAGGCACGACACGGTGCAGTTGCGGGGTAATGCCCACCATCTTGCCAAATGCCTGACGATAGTAGTCCTCGAACAAGCGCGCGAATTCGGCATCGATCGTGTTCACCTGCATCTCGTAGATGCCGACGGCGAACGGCATGAGGCCGTACCCAAGACCCTCCTCGGTACGCCCGGCGGTGATCAGCCCACGCCGCACCATCTCTTTGAGTTGCTTGCGCAACGCCGAGACATCGCGGCCCAGGCGAGCCGCGATTTGAGCCGGCGTCTCCAACGTCAGGCGCAATTGCGCGGCCAACGCGGCTTCTTCCGGCGTGAAGATGTGCGCCAGCAGCCGCAGTTCCACGCCATCGTCGGTGGGCGGGAACCCGTTGGGGAGCGCATCCAGCCGCTCGGCTAAGGCTTTGTAAGGGTTATCAGTCATTGTATGGCTCCATTTTAAGGATGACAAAGGCACAACCACTGTCCTGCAAGCTCTTGGTGGCGGCGCAGGAAGCTTCTTCGACCATATAATGGTCGCCCGCCCCAACCCACTCAACCGCTTGCTGGAGAAAGCCGACCGCGCCGTAACACAGCGCATGCGCCGCATTGTGCTGTCCAAAACAAAAAGGGCAAGGATCGAGCATATACATAAATTGATCGCCCGAGGTTTGCAACGACGCTTCCATGTTGCCCAGACGGCGGCTATCCACGACAATCTCCAGCACAGCCCGGACGCGCTCTGCCGGCGACTGCGCCTGGAAAGACGCGGCCTGAACATTCAAGAGGTCGTCCATATACGGTGTGAGCGCCATAAACGAGACTCGCCCGGCCCACTGCGTCATCGCTCGCCCGGCGCGGGGGCCGTACATCTTCACCAGCATCGCATTGAGCGCGCCAAAATCGAGGAAATCGACTTCGTGCGTGTCGTTATACGGCGGCAGCGCCTCCAGCCAGGCATGCAGACCGGCCAATGTAAGAACCGTGGGAAAGCCATATTGACCACTGGTCTCCGCAATCGCATCGAGATAGATGCGCGCACGGCGATTCGACAGAAAGTATTTGCCCACCTGCATCACTTTCCCCCTGTTACGCCCTTCGTTTCGGTTGAGTCTGATGCTAGTGTCCTAAACGTCCACCGGATAGACGATACAGAATGTAATCGAAGGTGTTGCCGGATAGATTGCCAATGTTGATCATCCGCAAAATCATTTCAATCGCAACGGCTTTATCCGTGCCGTAAGTCTCGATCAGCGTTTGGCGGATGTCGGGGTCGGGGTTTCCCGCTGCCTCCGCCCAATGCCGGGCGTAGAGAACCGCCGTGCGTTGTTCGGGTGGACAGTGCCCGGCGTCGCCGTCGAGCAACTGCCGTACCTCGTCTTCAGAGAGTCCGGATCGGAGCGCGAGTTTAGCGTGATACTCCGAGCAATAGCGACAGGCATTGACCTGCGTCACCGCCAGCATCAGACGCTCGCGGAAGGCCGGGCCGATCAAGCGCATCGCGGCGCGAAGCTGCTCCCGATGCCGCACCAGATAACGCGCATCGGCCAGAAAATCCGCGAAACCGGCATACGTGCGTTTGTGAAAGCCGCCCAAAGGCGTCGAAGCGGGGCGGTAGCGGCGCGTCCGATACCCCACAAAGTACAGCAGACTACGGGGGATTATGCCGGAGAGCAACGCCAGCAGTCGATAGCCCAGCCCCGGCACAGAGATCACCTGCCCGGCCTCAAGGTCGCGCAACGATTGCGCAACCACAGACTCGGCAGACATCCAGGCGAAATCGGGCACGCCCCGCTCGGTGATGTTGTTCACATCGTGGAATTCAGTGCGCGTGAATCCAGGGCAAAGCGCCTGAACGCGCACGCCCGTCCCCATCAACTCTTGATGCAGCGCCTCGGTAAACACCTTGAGGCAAGACTTGGTCGCGGCGTAAGTGGCGCTGCCGGGCAGGGGGTAGAATGCCATCAGCGAGGCTACATTCACGATTGCACCGCTCTGCCGCGCCAGCATGACCGGCAAAGCCGCGCGTGTGAGGCGGATAGCCGCGTTCACATGAACGCGAATCATTGCCTCCTGGCTCTGAATCGTATTTTCGACGAACGGCCCCGGCGTGCCCAATCCGGCATTGTTCACCAGAAATGCCAACGCGCCGGTCTCGGCGATGCGCGCCTCGACGCTGGCAACCCCCGCCGGGTCGGCCAAATCGGCGACCAGCACTTCAACCGGCACGTGATACTGGCGGGAGAGGTCCTCGGCCAGCGCCTGCAAGCGCGCCTCGCGGCGGGCAACCAGGATCAGCGCGTAGCCGGCGCGGGCCAACGCGCGCGCATACGTCGCACCGATCCCACTGGATGCCCCGGTGATGAGCGCAACACCCTTGTCACCCGCGCAACGCAACGGCGAGGCCAGACGCGCGCGCTGCCGCTGCCGCCACCTCAGCGCAGCGACAATCCCCACAGCGATGCCCAGGCTCAATCCAACCAACTTCCTACGTTTTTCAGTCACCTGTGACCTCCAGATTTCCACTTATCCGCGATGTGTAGCGCGAGTTGACAACTCGCGCTACAGAGTTTCATCCTGGACTTCGTCAGACTCCGCCTGACCATATTCGCCGATCAACAGCGAGAAGAAGAACGTGCTGCCGCGTCCTTCCACGCTTTCCACCCAGATGCGCCCGCCGTGTCCCAGGACAATGTGTTTGGCAATCGACAGGCCAAGCCCCACACCTTCATCCGCGCGCGCACGGTCGGTCTTGTAGAACCGCTCGAAGATGCGCGGTACGTCGTCCGCCGGAATGCCCACGCCGGTATCCTTCACCGAAATCACCACTTCCGGCCCCTGCACCTCGGCCTTCAAGGTGACGTGGCCGCCTTCCGGCGTAAACTTGAGCGCGTTGTGCAGCAGGTTCATCACCACCTGCTGGATGCGGCGCGAGTCGGCCAGGACCGGCGGCAAGTTTTCCGGGATGACGGTCTCGACGGTCACGTTCAGCCGCTCGGCCTGCGGCGCAAGACGTTTGACGGGTTTCTTGATCAATTTGGCTACCGGCGTGACTTTGAGGCGGAAAGGCACCTGACCGGACTCGATCTGGGACAGTTCCAGCAGTTCCTCCACCATTTGCGTCAGCGTGCTCAGTTCGGATTCGATGAAGCTGAGGAAACGTTGAGCTGCTTCGGGGTCAGCGATTGCGCCGTCCTTCAAGGTCTCGACGACCAGCGAGAGCGAAGCCAGCGGCGTGCGCAATTCGTGCGAGATGTTGCTGATAAAGTCGCGGCGGATTGTCTCCAGTTGGCGGATGCGGGTGAGGTCCTGCAAAATGACGAGAAAACGAGGCGGCGTGGGTTCACTGAGCGGGGTGACGACGGCCTGCAGGAACGCATTACGCGCGCTGGATTCCAGCATCGCTGTTTGTTCCATGCCACTTTGATGGCACGTCTCCCACAATTCGACCAGTTGCCGCTCGCGGGTGAGTTGGGCGAAGGTACGCCCTTGCACTTCCTTGCCGGGGAAAGCCAGAATCCGCAGCGCAGCCGGGTTCGTCAGCA
>JAIOAS010000121.1:7094-15227 GCA_019873725.1 Chloroflexota bacterium
ATCTCGGCACGGTAAAGGTGGTTTTCCATATTCGCCGGGTCCGCCTCCGAGTCGCCGAGCACCACACCATCCAGCCCGATGATCGTGACACGCTTGCCAGAAAGCGCCGCCCATTGCTGCGCGCGCGCCGTCAACACTGCAGTATCTCGAGTAGCGTCTGCCAGACAACCGGCGGCATAGTCGGCCATCAGCCGGGCTTCGGTCAGCAATTGCGCTTCCAGGTCGGCCCGGCGGGCGCGACGCACCTGTCCAGAGAGGTACACCGTCAGTCCCAGGGCGGCGATGAGAATAATCACCGTGTAGGGAACGATCATACGCCAACGGATAGAAGTGAACATAGTTATCCCTCAAAACGATAGCCGGCGCCGCGCACCGTCACGATGCGGACCGGTTGGGCCGGATTTGGCTCAATTTTTTCCCGCAGCCAGCGCACATGAACATCCACCGTGCGACTGCCACCGCTGAAATCCCACCCCCAGACTTCTTCGAGCAATTGGTCGCGCGAAAGAATTCGCCCGCGACGCTGCGCCAGGAAAACGAGCAATTCGTACTCTTTGGGTTTCAGCACGATCACCTGCGTGCCGATCCGCACCTCACGCCGGTCCAGATCGATGACCAAATCGCCAAATTGCAGCGTCTGCGTCGTCTCACGGGGAGCAGTATCGGCAAGCGCCTCGCGCACCAGGCGTTCACGGCGTAAGTGCGCCTTGATCCGCGCGAGCAATTCGCGCATACTAAACGGTTTCGTCAGGTAGTCGTCGGCCCCCACCTCGAAGCCGACGACCTTATCCACTTCATCTGTGCGCGCGGTCAACATCAAAATGGGCACGCGCATCTCCTGACGCAATAGCCGGCATACCTCGAAGCCGTCCAACCCCGGCAGCATAATATCAAGCAACACCAAATCGGGCGTGTCTTGCCGGGCCAGGGCGATGGCGGTTTTGCCGTCGGCAGCGGTCGTGACGGCGTAGCCTTGCCTGGTCAGGTTATAGGCCAGCGTTTCCCGTAGAACGCGCTCGTCTTCGACAACCAGAATCTTCTCGTTCATGCCTTCTGCGGCAGGGGGTGGGTTGGGATCGACTACAGCAGATTTAGACATTGGGCACCCGATAGTGTACTTCTGATAGAGCCCGCAGGCGGGCGGCGGCTTGCTCCGGCGTGAGATCGCGCTGGGCCTCACCGAGCATCTCGTAGCCGACCATGAACTTCTTCACCGTCGCCGAGCGCAACAGAGGGGGGTAAAAGTGCGCGTGCAATTGCCAGTGCCCCGCATCCTCCATGTCGCTCGGCGCACCATGCCAGCCCATCGAATAGGGGAACGACGTCTCGAAGAGGTTGTCGTATTTGACGAGCAACCGCTTGAGCACCTGCGCCAGCGCATCCCGTTCCACATCATTGAGATCCGGCAAACGCAGCACGTGACGGCGCGGCAGTAACAACGTCTCGAACGGCCAGACGGCCCAATACGGCACCACCGCCAGCCAGTGTGCGTTTTCGACGACGATGCGCTCACCTTCCGCTGCTTCCAGCGCCGCATAGGCGAGCAACAGCGGCTCAGTGTGCGTTGCGAAGTACGCGCGCTGTTCGCGTTCCTCTTTGGCCGGCTCGTTGGGCAGCGCGCTGCCGGCCCAGATTTGCCCGTGTGGATGCGGGTTCGACGCTCCCATAATTGCGCCGCGATTCTCGAAGACCTGCACCCAACGGTACTGCTGCGCCAGTTCGGTCGTCTGCGCAGCCCACACATCGATGACGGTGCGGATGTCCGCTGTGGGCATCTCCGCCAGCGTCAGATCGTGGCGCGGCGAGAAACAGATCACGCGACTCGTGCCGCGCGTCGTTTCGGCCCGCAACAGGGGATGCTGATGAATAACCACGTCTGGCGTATCGGGCAGCAAGGCCGCGAAATCATTGGTGAACACGAAGGTGCTGGTGTACGCCGGGTTGGTCACGCCGCCGGCCCGCGCGTTGCCGGGGCACAGATAGCATGCCGGGTCATAACTGGGACGCTCCTCGTGCGGTGGACGCTCCACCTGGCCCTTCCACGGACGCTGCGTGCGGTGTGGCGAAACCAGAACCCAATCGCCGGTCAACGGGTTATACCGGCGGTGCGGATGTTCTGTGGGATTGAAGGTGTCCAATGAAATTCCCCCCTCGAATGACTGATCACTATTCGCTATTATAACCTGATATTGACTTTATGCACATTTTGATTCCTGCAGGATGCGTTTCAGAATCAGGACAAGGCTGCACCAGACCGACAGGTTTCAGAAAACCTGTCAGGCCGGTAGCATGGAAAGCTTTTGTAGTCTTGGAATTGTGGTATAATGCCTGGCATAAGCGCGGGCGTGGCTTAATGGTAAAGCCTTGGCCTTCCAAGCCAATGATACGGGTTCGATCCCCGTCGCCCGCTCTGTTGGGCCCATAGCTCAAGGGTTAGAGCAGCCGGCTTCGTTCGGCGGGGTAGCTAAGTCCAACCGATATGTTACCTTCGTCAAGGGGCGGCTTACCGGGAAACCGGCAAGTGTTGACCTGCCAAATTCGGGGAAGCCTAAGCCATGGGGTATGGTAATCCCGAGCCAAGCCCACTTTGGTGGGAAGGTGTAGAGACTGGATGGCAGGCACCCTCGGCCTTCAAGTCAGGGTGAAGGGACAGTCCAGCCCCCGAACTCGAAAGAGGCGGCGAAAGTCGTAGGGGGAAGCATAACCGGTCGGTTCCAGGTTCGAATCCTGGTGGGCCCACTTGAATTTCAGATGACGGCCTGGCGGTACGCAGGCCGTTTGTCATGTCAGATAAAAAGAGGTTGGTATGGATAGCGAGCATATATTGGCGCGATTGGATGCGGTCGAGGCACGCTTCGATGAATTGACGCGCCTGTTGGCCGATCCCGAGGTCGTGCAGGATTACGAGAAAGTAGCCGCGTATGCTAAAGAACGCGCAGACCTGGAAGAGACGGTCAGCGTCTACCACCGTTACAAGCAAGTCGAAGCCGAATACGCCGCCGCCGAGGAAATGCTAACGGACGCCGATGAGGACATCCGTGCGATGGCCGAAGAAGAGCTGCCCCGCCTGGAAGCGGAACAGGCGGCCTTGGAGCAACAACTGCGCCAATTGCTCATCCCCAAAGACCCGCGCGACGAGCGCAACGTGATCGTGGAAATCCGCGCCGGCGCCGGGGGCGACGAGGCCGGCCTCTTCGCCGCCGACCTGTTGCGCATGTACACCCGCTACGCCGAACGCCAGAGCGGATGGAAGACTGAGCTGATCAGCGAAAACCGCACCGGCATCGGCGGCTACAAAGAAGTGGTCTTCACCGTACAGGGTAAGGGCGCCTATTCGCGCCTCAAGTACGAGAGCGGTGTGCACCGCGTCCAGCGCGTCCCCGTCACCGAATCCAGTGGGCGTATCCACACGTCGACGGTCACGGTGGCGGTGTTGCCCGAAGTGGATGATGTGGAAATCAACATCGATCCCAAGGACCTGGAAATCGACACCTACGGTTCTTCCGGTCCGGGCGGGCAGCATATGCAAAAGAACGAGACCGCCATCCGCATCACCCACAAGCCCACCGGCTTGGTGGTGACGTGCGAAAGCGAGCGTTCGCAAACGCAGAACAAGCTGCGCGCGATGGGCGTCCTCCGCGCCCGGCTCTACGAAATGGAGCAGGCCAAGCAGGATGCCGAGATCGATGAAGCGCGTCGTTCCCAAGTAGGGACGGGCGAGCGCAGCGAAAAAGTACGCACCTACAACTACCCGCAGAACCGGGTCACCGACCATCGTGTCGGACTGAACTCGTACAACCTGCCCGCCGTGATGGACGGTGACCTCGACGACTTCATCGATGCGCTGACTCTGGATGAACAAACCCGCCGTCTGGCGGCGATGGAAGCGTAGTCCGCGCCCTCAACATTTCCATCAGCAGATTAAGCCGATTTAGCAGATTTTTGGTCTTCTGACAGGAAAAATCTGCTTCATCTGCTCAATCTGCTGACAAGGCAAACCCGCTTACTCAGAAACCTTCGGCAACTTCGCCAACGCGCGTTCGATCTGGGCTTCTTCGAGTTGGTAATCCGTGAGGGCCTGGCGATGATACGCATCGTAGGATGCCAGGTCGAAGTGCCCGTGCCCGCTCGCGTTGAAGAGAATGGTCTTCGCCTCGCCAGATTCCTTGCAGGCCAGCGCCTCGTCCATCGCTGCTTTGACGGCGTGCGCGGTTTCCGGCGCGACGATGAAACCTTCCGCCTGCGCGAAGCTCTGCGCGGCAGCGAAGACCTCGAGCTGATGGTAGGCGCGCGCTTCAGCGTACCCCTGCTGCAACAATGCGCAGATGCTTGGCGCCATGCCGTGATAGCGCAAGCCGCCCGCATGCACCGGCGCGGGGATGAAGTCGTGACCGACGGTGTGCATCTTCGCCACCGGGCCGGTCTTGGCGGTGTCGCCCCAGTCGTAGGCGTAGATGCCACGGGTCATACTGGGGCAGGCCGTAGACTCCACGAAAATCGCCCGCAGGTCAGGCTTGTTGCCGGTGAGCTTGTCCCGCATAAAGGGGAAGATCAGGCCGGCCGCGTTGCTGCCGCCACCCGCGCAACCGATGAGAATGTCGGGGTAGTCGCCCGCCATCTCCATCTGCTTCAGCGCCTCCAGGCCGATGACGGTCTGATGCAGCAGCACGAAGTTCACCACGCTGCCGAGCGAGTACTTGTAGCCCGGATGCGTAACGGCGTATTCAATCGCTTCGCTGATGGCAATGCCCAAACTGCCCGGCGATTCGGGGTTCTCCGCCAGAATCGCGCGACCGGCGTTTGTTTCACTGCTCGGACTCGGCACGACCGTCCCGCCCCATGTCTCCATCATAATGCGACGATAAGGCTTCTGCTGGTAACTGACCGCCACCATAAAGACCTTGCACTTTAACCCAAACATGCTGGTGGCTTGGCTCAACGCACTCCCCCACTGCCCGGCGCCGGTCTCGGTGGCAAAGCCCTCCAGCCCTTCCTGCTTGCCATAGTAGCACTGCGCCACAGCGGTGTTCGGTTTGTGGCTCCCTGCCGGACTAACGCCTTCCCACTTGTAGTAAATCTTGGCGGGCGTGTCCAGCGCCTTCTCCCACCGGTGCGCCCGGTAGAGGGGGGAGGGCCGCCACATCCGCAGCACATCCGACACTTCGTCGGGAATCTCGATGAACCGCTCAGTGCTGACTTCCTGCGCGATCAATGCTGCCGGGAAGATGGGCGCCAGATCGTCCGGGCCGAGGAGTTCCAATGTGACCGGGTGACGATAGGGCGGCGGTGGCGACTTCATGTCCGCCAGAATGTTGTACCAATGGGTCGGCATTTCACTTTCTTGTAGCACGTACTTATACTGTTTCATTTCCTCTCCTCCTTAGCTTAGTGATTGGTAAAGGGTAAAGAGTAAAGAGTGAAGAGTAAAGAGTAAAGAGTAAAACGTGATGGACTACTCATGACTCATTACTCATTACTCATTACTCATTACTCGTTACTCATTACTCGCAAGATATGCGCCACGGTCGGTAAAAAACTGCTTGTAGATGCGATAATGTGCGGTTTCTTCGTATGTCACCTCCTCGATGTGCCCCGCGTCGAAGCTGAAAATCTGCGCGCCTGGATAGGCCAGTAAAATCGGCGAATGGGTGGCAATGATGAATTGGGCCTCTCCCTCCCCTACCAAATCTTGCAGTAAATTGAGGAACTTGATCTGGCTTGTGGGGGAAAGCGCCGCCTCCGGCTCATCCAGGAAATACAATCCTTTCACGTGATAGCGACCTTTGAAATATGCGAGCATCCCCTCCCCGTGTGAGAGCGTGTTGAGCAGATGCCCTCCCTGATAAGTCAGCCGTCCTGGATCGCACAGGGCCGCGTCGTCGAGGAACTCTGCCATCTCCTGAAAGGTTTCCGCGCGGAAGAGCGAACCGGGGACGTGCCCATTGGCCCACGTCACATCAATGAAATCCACCAGGCGGTCGGCATAGGGATTGTCATACCCGGCGCGGCGCTTCACCTTGTCCCAGATGTGGACGCCACATTTGCGGGTGAGCGCCTCCAACAGCGTGGACTTCCCCGTTCCGTTCTCACCCACGAAAAAGACCACCGGCTTCTTCAAGACCAACGCCGCCGTCCGCCGCAGCGTTGGGATGTTGAACGGGTAATACCGGTCGGTCGGGTAATACTCACTATGCAACTTCACCTGGGTGATGTACATCGCCTTCCTCCGAGAACGGTCTCATAGTCGTGTAGTCGCGTGGTCGCTATCTGATAGTTCAATAAAATCTGCTTAATCTGCTCAATCTGCTGACCAGGCGCGCTTTTGTTATGCAAGCAGACGGAATGATGCACCGGTTTGCAGGGCGGCGCGCAGGCGGGGGCCGGTCAGCCCCATGGCGTCGTAGACCATGGCCATCGTCTGGCGCGCCTGGGCCTGCATTTTGCGCGTGCCTTCGACCAGGACTTCTTCGACCATGCCCGGCTGCCGGGCGTAAACAGCGCGGCGCTCGCGGATGGGGTCGAGGAAGGCATTGATGGCGCGGGCCAGCTTGCGCTTCACTTCCACGTCGCCCACTTTGCCCTGGCGATAGCGTTCTTTGAGGTCGTTGACCTCATCCACATCGGGATTGAAGGCGTCGTGGTAGATAAAGACCGGATTGCCCTCTACCCTGCCGGGGATGTCGGCGCGGATGCGGTTGGGGTCGGTGTACATCGTGCGCACCTTCTCCTCCACCGTCTTGGCGTCGTCGGAGAGCATAATGGCGTTGCCGAGCGACTTGCTCATCTTGGCTTGCCCGTCGGTCCCCACCAGCGTCGGCACATCACCGATGAGGGCCTCGGGGAGCGGGAACACCTCCGCTTCGTAGAGCCGGTTGAAGCGGCGCGCGATCTCGCGGGTAATTTCGACGTGCGCCTCGTTGTCCTTGCCCACCGGCACGAGATGCGCGCGCGGCAGCAGGATGTCCGCCGCTTGCAGCACGGGGTAGCCGACCAGGCCAAACGGCACCGTCTCGTCGTCCATGTTGGCGGCGCGCGCCATATCCTTGATACTCGGCAGCCGCGTCAGCCGGGGCAGCGTCACCAGATCGCCGAAGATAAGCGTCAACTCAAAGGTCTCCGGCAGCGCCGATTGCAGGAAAATGACGCTCTTCTCTGGATCGATGCCTACCGCGAGATAGTCGAGCACCACGTCGTAGACATTCTGCCCCAGTTCCAGCACGTGCTCCTTCTCCGGCCTGGTGGTGAGCGTGTGCAGGTCGGCAATGATGAAATAACACTCGTAGGCGTCCTGCAGCGCCACACGATTCTTCAGGCTGCCCACGTAATGTCCCAGGTGCAGCTTCCCCGTGGGCCGGTCGCCGGTTAAGATACGTTTCCTCTGTTCCATATAAGGTCTCCTCGTCATTAGTCTTGTAGTCGTTAGTCTTGTAGTCGTTAGTCTTGTAGTCAGTGTCCATCAAAATAGCCAATGAGTGAATCCAATCCGTTAAAATCCGTTCAATCCGTTGACATAAAAAAACGCCCGTCCCTCTGCGGGACGAGCGTTTGAATGCCCGTGGTGCCACCCGGTTTAGGCGCTTGTTCCCAAACAAAAACGCGCCGGTGAAAGCGCGTCGGTGAATCAAGCCAGCCTCACTCTTGCGAGCACGGTCTTACGACGATGCCCTGCGCTCTGATAACGGTAGCGTCTCCGGCCCGGACTACTTGCGGCAGGACAAGCCTTGTCCAGCTTTCGGCGGGCAGCTCCTGGGTCCATTCGGTATCGGCGCTGGTACCGGACTCACACCTTGCTCCGGCTCTCTGCAACCCCGCTTTGATACGTACTCTTCCCGATCACAGCCTTTAACGCTTTTATTAAACCACGAACCGGCGAAATGTCAAATCGATCGTGCCGTTAGGCTGCATTTCAGAATGGGGGCGACTTCTCCTTGACCGCACCGCAGAGCACGCAGTGTCCGCAGAGTTGCCAGAAATTTCTCTGCGTTCTCAGCGAACTCTGCGGTTAAATCAAACGCTTATCTGGCTTTTGCCCCCGCATTTATAGAACAATTGTTCCTACACCTGCCCTGAAAATATGTTATAATAACCGTTTGCAATGAGCATTACAGTGGGGGCAGGTATGACAAGCGAAAA
>JAIOAS010000122.1:0-7191 GCA_019873725.1 Chloroflexota bacterium
GACATGGATCATTCAATAGGTTTCAAAACGTTCCAGATCCCAGACGAAAACAACGGCGCTACCGATATAGGTGGCCGGCATCCCCATCAAAGGGCTGCGCTCAGTAGCAAATGAAGATGACGATTCGTCCTCAGGAGACTCCAGCGCGATCTGTGTGCGACAGTTATCGCGGATGATCGCCAAAACCTGGTCCAGGTCCTTCTGCCTGACGGCGATGAAAAGCATTTGCTGCGCCTGGCGCAACATCCCACCCCGGCTGTCGGTAAACGTCGCCTTGTATCCTGCCGCGATCAGGGCTTCCATCACATGACTGCCCTGCTCACGCGGCACCACTGCCATGACCATTCTCATAGCTCAAGCCTCCTTCTAAACCACGCCGCACGGAAATCCTCCATCATCTCTGCCAGCAGCGCGCGTGCCTCTTCGAGGAATTCCTTCGAGTGCCCTCGCCGCGTGTAGAGCGTCGGATAGTGCGTCTCGATATGCGCCAACAATGCCCGCTCAAACGCCAGAATATCATCGGTGGGAATGTCGTCCAAATAGCCATCCACCGCAGCAGCCAGCATGATGATTTGAGCCGTCAACGGGAGTGGTTGGTGCACAGGCTGCGTGAGCAGGCGCTGCAAGCGTTCGCCGCGACGAATCTGGCGTTGCGTGGCCTCATCGACGTCCGTGCCGAAGCGGGCGAACCGTGCTACCTCCTCGTACTGCGCCAGTTCCAACCGCAGGAACGACGCCAGTGCGCGCATCGCCGGCGCCTGCGCCGCGCCCTCCACCCGCGAGACCGAACGTCCGGCATCAACGGCGGGTTTCACCCCGCGGTTGAACAAGTCACTGTCGAGTAGAATCTGTCCATCGGTAATCGAAATCAGGTTCGTGGGGATGTAAGCCGACATATTGCCGCGCTGCGTTTCGACGATCGGCAGCGCGGTCAAGGAATAGCCACCGGCCGCCTCATTCAATTTGCAGGCCCGCTCCAAAAGGCGCGAGTGCAGGTAGAAAATGTCGCCGGGATAGGCTTCGCGGCCCGGTGGACGGCGCAGCAACAGGCTCAACTCACGGTAAGCGTCGGCATGGCGCGTCAAATCATCGTAGACGACAAGCACATCGTGGCCCTCCCACATCATACCTTCAGCCATCGTACAACCAGCGTAAGGCGCCAGATAGCGCAGTGCGGGTGGATCATCCGGGCTGGAAACGATCACCGTGGTGTATTCCAGCGCGCCGGCGTTGCGCAATGTCTCGATCACCGCCAGCGTGGAGGACTTTTTCTGTCCAATCGCCACATAGAAGCAGACCACACCGGAGTGTTTTTGGTTGAGGATGGCATCCACCGCCAGGGTGGTCTTACCGGTTTGCCGGTCGCCGATGATAAGTTCGCGTTGCCCGCGCCCGATGGGAATGAGCGCATCGACCATCTTCCAGCCGGTGAGCAGCGGTTCGTTCACCGGCTCACGGTCGACGATGCCCGGCGCGTCATGCTCAAGATAAGTGTAGTAGGCCGACTCGATTGGCCCGCGCTCGTCCAGCGGCTGTCCGAGGGGATTGACCACACGCCCCAGCAGATTGCGGCCCACCGGAACCTGCAAGCGCTTGCCGGTCGCCATGACCTGATCCCCGCCCTGGATGCCCTCGGCAGGCCCCAGCAGAATCACATCGACATGATCGCGCTCCAAATTCAAAATCAGCCCTTGCACCCCCGTGGGAAAGGTCACCAATTCATCGATGCATGAACGCGGTAGGCCGGAAAGCGTCGCTACGCCGTTCCCGATACGCTGCACCGTCCCGACCGCACGGAATTGGACCTGCGGGTCGAGCATTGCCGCACGCTCAGTCAGCACCTGCATCATTTTGGAGATTGCAGGTTTGATCGAGGCAATGCCGGCAATCGCGGCGACTTCCTCGCTCAGATGCTTCACGATACTGGTGTCGCCGGCGCGATAGTGCAGTACCTCAGCGCCAACGTGAGGCACATGCTCCCGCAAGATGCGCAGCAGCGTCCGGACATCGGCGACAGTCGCCGGTTGTTCCTCCCGCCGCAGTGACACGTCTTGCTGAGGCAAAGATGGCGACGACAAATGTGGCCGCTCACTCATTCGCTAATCTCTCCCTCAGCATGTCCAGCACTTCCTCGCGCAGGACATCCAACTTGCCGGCGATGGTGTTATCCAACACCAAATCACCGATGCGCACGCGTATCCCCAATCCCAACGCCGGTTCGACTTTGAGGTCAAGCGTGATGTTGCGGTCGGCAAGGGCGGTGAAGGTCCGCACCAGGTGGCCCTGCTGCTCGGCGGTAAGCGGGCGAGCCGTGCGCGCAATCACCACGGGGGTGCGCGTCCCCAACGAACGCCGCAACAACTCAACCCGCTGCATATCGACGCGTCCTAATTCCCACACGCTGTCATTGAGCTGTTTGAGCAGCGTATCCTGCAAGGATTCCGGCGACACCCGGCCAATCACCAGGGCGCTCACGTCCAACACCGCGCGGAGCAAGTCTTCGTGGAATTCATCCACGGCCTGGCGTTTCAAGCGATAGGCATCCACCTGCGCTTCGGTGAGGACATGTTCCACCTCGGCCTGCACTTCCTGCATCAGCGCCAGCCGGTCAAGCTCGGCCTGAGCTTTCGCCGCTTCGATAATCCGGGTGGCTTCTTCCTCCGTGCCGGCCATGCGGGTCTCCAACTCCATGCGCAACGCAGCCGCGGCCTCCCGGTCGGCCAGCAACTGCTGCTGTAACTGCTCCTTTTCGGCAGCGACCGCCTTGATGCGCGCCGACATTGGACGAAAAAGGAAGTAGTAGAGCAATCCGGCAAAAACCAGGAAGTTGAATATCTGCCAGAGAATGGTAGAGACATCTACATTCAGCATCGATCAGTCCTTTCCCATCGCCCGCTCACCCCCTTAACCCGTCGGGAAAAATCGATCCAGCAACGGGTTGGCAAAAATCAACACCAGCACAATCAACAAAACGTAGATCGCCGTCGTCTCCAGCAGAACGAGCGAGATGAGCAACGTGTTGCGGATATCTCCGGCCGCTTCGGGCTGGCGGATCAGCCCTTCCAACGCCTTGAGGACCGCTCGTCCTTCGACCAGGGCCGGCGTGATGGCGCCTAACACCATCCCAATCGCCGCCGTCACTATCGTAACAACCGTAACCAACGTCCCAGGATCAAGCTCTGCCATACTACAATACCTCCTATGAAAATAGTCTGATAGTCGTTAGTCGAATAGTCCTGCGCCCATTTTCATTATCGGGCTGTACCGCAGGTTCGCCTCATTTGCTGTCCCCGAGCGCCGAAGCAATGTAACTCGAGGCCAGAATGGTAAAGATGTAGGCCTGAAAAACGCCTGAAATCGTGCCTAATAACATCATGGGCAGTGGTACGATCGGCTGTACCAGCGAAAACATAACCGCAACGATGAACTCCGAACTGATCACGTTGCCGAACAAACGCAACGTCAACGACATCGTCCGGCTCAATTGGCCGATCATTTCCAGGGGGAACATAAAAATCGGGGTAGCCAGACTCTTGAGGTAGCCCCACACCCCCTTTTCACGCACGCCGAAACAATGCACTGCAACGAAGACCACCAACGCCATCGCCAACGGCGTGTTAATGTCCTTCGTCGGCGTAGCCAGAAACGGCAAGAGTCCCAGGTTGTTGGAAAATAACAGAAAGAGCATCACCGCGCCCATGAAAGGGAGAAACGGTTCCGCCGGCCGTCCCAGCATATCCGATACCGTATCACTGACGAAGTCGATGAACATTTCCAGCGCTTCGGGCCACCGGTGGCGCATGACAAGGACCAGAGTGAAAATAAGTGCCATCATAATCCACGTCGAAATCACGGTGTCGCGCACGGGGATAAGGTTAAAAAGCGTAAAAACGACTTGTGGGAAAACATCATTCATGGGCAGGTCCCCTAGTCAAAAACAACACCGTCCAACGGCCCACCCAGAGGCCGGCGAAGGCCAACAGGCCCGCCGTGGCGCTGTGCTGCAACGCTACCATCAAAACAAGTAGCGATAAAACCAGACGCAGCGCAAAACCACTGACGAACAATGATAGCGCGCGACCTTCACCACCCGGACGCAGTCGGCTAACCGTCCCGGCAATTGACGCAACGTTCAACACAGCCACCACGAAGCCGGCGGGCAACCAGAGCCAGGGATTCACGCGCGTTCTCCCTCGGGGGCAAAGTCGCCCAGCGCTTCGGTGGGCAGCGCCTGCAACGATTGCATCAGAACACGCGCCAGACGGTCGAAGTGGGCAGCATCCGCTTCATCTGCGGCTCCGATTTGTGCGGCGGACGCGGTCAGCTCGCCGCCACTGAACAGCGTCACAGCGTTCTCGAAAATCTGCAAAATGCTTTCGGAAAGAGAAAGTGTGGCGTCGCCCTCCGCGGTGGTGTAACTCACCGGGCCGGCCAGCGTCTCGGCCAACAGGGGCGCGTGGCGTGGGTAGATGCTCAACCAGCCGCCGTCGGCGAGCCGCAGGCGCACCTTACGCACATTCGCCACGTCGAGCACAGTTCTGTCCGGTGTCAAAACGCTGAAGCGCAGCAGATCAGGCACTTTCCCCTCCCGTCATCGCCAGCCTTTCGGCCCTGGCAACCGCTTCTTCGATGGGGCCAACCATGTAAAATGCCTGCTCCGGCAAATCGTCGTACTGTCCATCGAGGATCGCCTGGAAGCCCCGCAGCGTCTCTTCCAACGGGACGAACGCGCCGGGCATGCCGGTAAAGCTGCTCGAAGCAAAGAAAGGCTGCGTGAGGAACCGCTGCAAGCGGCGCGCGCGATGGACCGCCAGCCGGTCGTCCTCGCTCAGTTCCTCGATGCCGAGAATGGCGATCACATCCTGCAATTCCTCGTAGCGCGCCAACAGCGCCCGGACTTCCATCGCCACGGCGTAATGTCGTGCGCCCACACCTTCGGGGGTCAGCAGGGTGCTGCTGGAAGCCAGCGGATCGATCGCCGGATACAGTCCCAGGCTCACCTGGCGGCGCGAAAGCACGGTCGAGGCATCCAGATGCCCAAACGTCGCCACCACTGCCGGATCGGTCAAGTCGTCGGCGGGGATATACACCGCCTGAATCGAGGTCACACTACCACGGCTCGTCGTGGTGATGCGCTCTTGCAGCTCGCCCATCTCACTGGCGAGGGTTGGCTGGTAGCCCACCGCGCTGGGCAGCCGGCCCAGCAGCGCCGAGACCTCGGCCCCGGCCTGGATGTAGCGGAAGATGTTGTCGATGAAAAGGAGCACCTGGCGGCGTTCGTAATCGCGGAAATATTCGGCCATCGTCAAAGCGGTCAGTGGAACGCGCAAGCGTGCGCCGGGCGGCTCGTTCATCTGCCCAAAGACCAACACCGTGTTGTCGATCACGCCACTGCGCTGCATGTCCAGCCAGAGGTCGTTGCCCTCGCGGCTGCGCTCCCCCACCCCCGCAAAGAGAACGATGCCGGAGTGCTCGCGGATGGTGTTGCCCATCAATTCGATCATCAACACCGTCTTGCCGACGCCTGCCCCGCCGAAGAGGCCAATCTTGCCGCCGCGCGGATATGGTGTCAGCAGGTCGATAGCTTTGATGCCGGTGATGAAGGGTTCGACCACCACGCGCTGTTCGCGCAACGGCGGGGACGAGACGTGAATGGAGCGGCGTTCGGCATCCGTAATCGGTGGCTTGCCGTCGATGGGTTCGCCCAACACGTTGAACAGCCGCCCCAACGTCTGCGGGCCGACGGGCACTTTGATGGGACTGCCGGTATCGATCACCGTCAAGCCACGGCGCAGCCCGGCCGTTGCCCCCATCGCCACCCCGCGCACCGTGTAGGGATCGATGTGCTCTTGCACCTCGATCACCAGATCAGGCTCATCACCATCCCGCCGAATAAGCAACGCATTGTGGATGCCCGGCAAATCGCCAGAGGGGAACATCGCATCTACGACCACTCCCACCACCCGCACGACGGTTCCTGGATTAACCAAAAGATCACCTGCCTGTTTGAGGAGGGAGACGCCTGGGCGGCTCCTTCCGGGTTTGAATCAGTGCCGCCTAAGTATACCAAGAGAGCCTTGAGGAAGCAAGGCAAAAATTCAAGGAAGTCATTGGACAAAATCCCCAATTGCGTGTATTATCAGGCTGGTAAACGCAACAGGGAGAAAAATTATGCCACTTGTAGAAGAGCTAGGTATCGATCTCGGTACGGTGAACGTGCTGGTTTACGTGCGTGGGCGCGGGATTGTGCTACAAGAGCCTTCGGTCGTCGCCCAACAGATTGACAACGGAGAAGTCGTCGCCGTCGGTGAAGAAGCACGGGCGATGATGGGGCGCGCCCCAGAAACGATTCAGGTGCGCCGCCCATTGCGCGACGGCGTTATCGCCGACTACCGCATCACGCAGAAGATGCTCTACTACTTCATCAACCGTTCGATTGGCAAAACGCGGCTGATCAAGCCGCGGGTCTTCGTCACCGTGCCCTTCGGCGTCACCCAGGTGGAAAGCCGCGCCGTCCGCGAAGCAGCGTTGGAAGCCGGCGCAGGCCGGGCGTACTTGATTCCCGAACCGCTGGCGGGCGCGATCGGCGCCGGGCTGCCAATCCACACCCCCGGCGGACATATGATCGTCGATCTGGGCGGCGGCGCCAGCGAGGCGGCGGTGCTCTCGGTCTACGGTGTGGTGACCTCAGCCGCCATCCGCGTGGGCGGCGTGCGCATGGATGAAACCATCGTCGCTTACGTGCGGCGTAAATACAACTTGATGCTCGGCCTGCCAAGCGCCGAAGAAGCCAAAATCCGCATCGGCTCCGCCATCCCTACCGGTGACAATATGCGCATGGAGGTACAGGGCCGCGATCAGGTAACCGGTCTACCGCGCAGCGTCGAAATCACCACCGATGACATCGCCGAAGCCCTGGAAGAACCAATTGCCCTGATCATCAACATGGTCAAGTCCGTGCTGGAACGCACGCCCCCCGAACTGGCCTCTGACATCATCGACCGCGGTATGACGATGATCGGCGGTGGGTCGCTCCTGCGCAATTTCGACCAGCTCCTGACACAGGAAACCGGCGTGCCGGTCTACGTCGCCGACGCACCGATGGCCTGTGTGGCAGTCGGGGCGGGCAAGGCGCATGCCCTGCTCCCCTACCTGCAACGAACACTCTCGAAGCTGTAGACAGCGATTAGC
>JAIOAS010000122.1:7587-15077 GCA_019873725.1 Chloroflexota bacterium
CGCGGTGATCTGAGCATCACCGTCGTCGCCAGTGGCAATGTTGCCGTCAACAACAAACTCGACCTGCGTTTCGACAGCAGCGGGATTGTCGAGCGCGTGTATGTCCAGGTGAACCAGCGAGTACGGGCCGGCGAGGTTCTGGCGCAACTGGTTACCACGGATTTAGAACGGGCCGTGCAACAAGCCGCGATCGCGCTGGAACAGGCAAAGCTCAACCGCGACCTCCTCATCAAACCGGTGCCCACCGAAGATGTGGAACTGGCGCGGCTGAACGTCCAGAGCGCGGCGCAGGCGCTCGAAGTTGCCCGCATCGGCAAGCAAACGGCGCAGGTCGATGCCAACGCCATGATCGTCCAGGCGCAGCGTGCCCGCGAAAGCGCCTACAACGACTACACCAGGGAACAAACTGAAGACGCGCGCCTCAGGTTCGCAAGAGCCGAAGAGCAGGAATACATCGCCAAAAAGAATGCCGAGGTCACGCAGGAACAGGCGCAGGCGCAATGGCTGGCAGCTTACAGCCGTTACCAGCAGGCCGTCGAGAGCCTGCGCAAGCTCGAAGAAGGCCCCACCGAGCAGCAGATACGCCAGGCCGAGCTGCAAATCGAACAGGCCGAACTGAATCTGGAACAGGCGCAGGCCCGGTTGGATGAAGCGCGCCTGACAGCCCCTTTCGCCGGTCTGGTCGCGGCGGTCAACGTGCAGGAGGGCGTGGCGGCCACACCGGGCGCGGCGGCGTTCACCCTGGTGGATGATTCACAGTTCTACGTCGATGTAACGGTGGATGAGATTGACATCGGTAAGGTCAGCATCGGTCAGAAGGCAGAGGTGACGCTCGACGCCTACCCGGATCGCCATATCGAGGGCGTTGTCGAGAGCATCGCGCCGGGTGCGCTCAACGTTGGCGGCATCATTTCGTATCGTCTGCGAGTGCGGTTATCCTCTCCCCCCCTTACCTCCCCCCCATCGGGGGGGACAGAGAGAGGGGCCTCCCCCCCATCGGGGGGGACAGAGAGAGGGGCCTCCCCCCCATCGGGAGGGACAGAGGGGGGGGATGAAGAGGAAGGCACGATCCGCGACGGTATGACTGCCAGCGTCGTAATCTACACCGATAGGGTCGAGGACGTGTTGCTGGTGCCGAACTGGGCAATACGGGCGGATCAATCCGGCGGGGAAACCGTCTTGTACTGCTATGTGCTCAACACCGCTGGCGTTCCCGAACGTCGCCCCATCACGCGGGGGCGCTATGACGACTCGTCCACCGAGATTCTCTCCGGCCTGCAAGAAGGCGATACGGTAGCCCTGGTCACCGAAGAGCGCAATCTGCTCGATCTGTTCCCGATGGAAGGTCAGTAAACAGTCAAAAAGTAGAAGTGAGTCCTTAGAACTATGAAGAAAGTGATAACGTGGATCATCCTCCTGGCTGTGATTGCCGGCGGGGTGTGGGGCGTCCTGTGGTGGCGAGAGCAGCGCGCACAATCGCAAAGCGCGAGCGGTGACGTGCTGCGCACCGGACAGGTCACGCGCGGCGAACTGGTACTCAGCGTGCCGGCCAGCGGCAATGTCGCCGTCAACCGGAAGGTGAACCTCAGCTTCAAATTGCCGGGGAATGTCACCTCCGTCTCGGTCGCCGTCGGCGATCAGGTCAAGGCCGGGCAGGAATTGGCGCGACTGGACACCGCCAATCTTGAAAGGGCCGTGCGGCAGGCGGAAATCGCCCTCGAACAGGCGCGCCTCAACCTGGAAACCCTGCAAAAACCCGCCGGTGAAGAGGACATCCGCCTGGCGGAATTGTCCATCCAGAACGCGGCACAAGCCCTTGAGGTGGCACGCCTCAGCAAGGAAGCGGCGGAGGCGCAGGCCAGCCTGAGCATCCGCACGGCGCAGGACGCAGCCGACAAAATGAAGGATGCCTACGAAGGTGCAGTCGACCGATTGGATCAAATGGGACTGCCGCTTTCGTATGCCGCCGGTGTCACAGCCGCCTATATGGAAGCCGAAGGGAATGTGGGCATCACGCAGGTCAAAGCCGAATACCAGCTCCAACAGATTCGCAGTCAATGGCTGTCTGCCTACCAGTCTTATCGACAGGCACAGCAAAATCTCGCCAAACTGCAAACCGGTCCCGATGCCGATAGGATTCGTCAGGCCGAATTGCAGATCGAACAGGCGCAGTTGAGTCTGGAGCAGGCGAAAGACAACCTGGCAAATGCCAGCCTCAGCGCCCCCTTCGACGGCGTCGTCGCTGCGGTCAACGTCCAGGCGGGGGCTGCCGCACCCACCGGCCTCCCGGCGGTCACGTTGCTGGATACCGCCGAATTGTACATCGAGGTCAACGTGGATGAGATCGACATCGGCAAGATCGCCGTGGGACAGGCGGTGAGTGTGACGCTGGACGCGCACCCGCAGGCCACCTTGCACGGTACCGTCGAACGCATCGCCGCGACGCCCACCAATGTGGGCGGCGTGATCGCCTACAAGCTGCGCGTGAAGCTGGCCGATACCGGCGGGCTGCTGGTGCTGGAGGGCATGACGGTGAGCGTCCTCATCCAGACGGGCACCATCAGCGATGTGCTTCTCGTGCCCAACTGGGCCGTGCGCACCGACCAGGCAAGCAGCGAAACGTATGTCTATCTCATGGTAGACGGCGTTCCCGTGCGCACACCGATCACCACCGGCGAGCACAGCGATACCCACACGGTCGTCACCGCCGGACTGACAGAGGGCGCTACCGTGGCTTTGGTCACGGAAACACGCAACCTGCTCCAAATGCAAGGTCCGCCTTCGACAGGACGTTGAGAGAGGGCTTATGTCCAACGAACAAACAAAACGCTCCCCCATCGTCATCTGGATCAATGACATGCACAAAGTCTACAAAATGGGCGAGAACGAAGTCCATGCGTTGCGGGGCGTCTCGCTGGGCGTGAACCAGGGCGAGATCGTGGCGATCATGGGGCCATCCGGCTCCGGCAAATCGACGCTGATGAACATCCTGGGCTGTCTGGATCAACCGACGTGGGGCCAATACACGCTCGACGGTAAAGACGTGAGCAAGATGAGTGATAACGACCTGGCGGCAGTGCGCAATCGTAAAGTAGGGTTTGTCTTCCAAAGTTTCAACCTGCTGCCGCGCACGACCGCGCTGGATAATGTGATGCTACCCCTGATTTACGCCGGGGTCGGCACACGCAAACGCCGCGAGCGCGCCAGGGAGATGCTGGAGGCGGTGGGATTAGGGGATCGGATGCACCACACGCCCAACGAGCTTTCGGGCGGGCAGCAACAGCGCGTCGCCATTGCCCGCGCGCTGGTCAACGAACCGGCGATCATCCTCGCCGACGAGCCGACCGGCAACCTGGACAGCACCTCCGGCCAGGAAGTGATGCACATCCTGCAACAGCTCAACCGCGAGCGCGGCATCACCATCATTCTGGTGACACACGACCCGCGCATCGGCCATCACGCGCAGCGCATCATCCACCTGTTCGATGGAAAGGTGCTCAAAGAGGAAATCGTTCCCGCACCTATCCAGGCGCAGGGCGCGCCAGAGCAAGAACCGGCGCAGGAGGTGGCGGCATGAAGTTCTGGGAAAGCCTGCGCCTGGCGCTCAAGGCGCTCGCGGCCAATAAAATGCGCGCCGCTCTCACCATGCTGGGCATCATCATCGGCGTCGGCGCGGTCATCACGCTGATGTCGGCAGGCGAAGGTGTGCAGGATTACATCACCAAGCAGTTTCAGTCCATCGGCAGCAACCTGTTCTTCGTCATTCCGGGGTCGTTCGATCAAGAGTTACGCCGCCCGGCTTACCTGACGCTGAAAGACGCCGAAGCGCTGCGCAACGTGGCAGACGCCCCACACGTCTTGCGCGTCGCGCCGACGCTGCAGGGGTCCGCGCGGATTACGACGCCCGGCAAAGATCGCACGGTGGATGTCAACGGCGTCACCGAGGATTACGCTGCGGTGCGCGACTGGGCAACAACGGCAGGGGTTTTCATCACGCCGGGAGACAACCAGGGACAGGCGCGCATCGCCGTGTTGGGCAAGAAGACCGCCGATTACTTTTTCCCCGACAGACCGGATCCGAGCGGAGAGGTCATCCGCATCAACGGCGTGCCGTTTCGGGTCGTGGGCGTGATGGCAGAACGCGGTGGGGGCAGCAGCTTCCGCAGCGAGGACGAGGTCATCTTTATCCCGCTGAATACGGCGCTCAGCCGCATCTTCCCGCGCCGGACGAACACGGGTGAACCGCGCCTGACGTTCATCTACGTGCAAGCCGTCTCCGAAGATCGGATGAACGCCGCCATCGAGGAAGTCTCGCAGATCCTCCGGCAGCGGCACCGCATCGCGCCTGGCGATCCGGACGACTTCACGGCAATCAGCCAGTCGGAGATCATCGGCACGTTCCAGCAGATCACCGGCGTGCTGACCGTCTTCCTGGGGGCGATTGCCGGCATCAGCCTGCTCGTGGGCGGGATTGGGATCATGAACATCATGCTCGTCTCCGTCACCGAGCGCACCCGCGAGATCGGCCTGCGCAAGGCAGTGGGGGCGCGCAGAAGCGACATCCTCTCCCAATTTTTGACCGAGGCCGTGATGCTCGCACTGGTCGGCGGGATGATCGGCATCTTGCTGGGTGCAACCGGCGCGGCAATCGTCTCCTATGTATTGCGCGACGAAGGTTTTCGTGCTATCATCACCCTCAATGCCGTGCTGCTGGCGACGCTGTTCTCGGCGGCGGTGGGACTGTTTTTCGGCATCTACCCTGCACAGCGCGCCGCGGCGCTCAATCCTATCGATGCTTTACGGTATGAATAAGCACCGCTGTAGGAGGTGAACCCCGGCGCGGCGCAAGACTTTTGTGGTCTTACAAAAATGCGCTATAATATACCCATACTAACCTGATTGGTTTGAAATAGCCCGTGGCTATTACAAACCAGGCAGGATATTTTGGAGAGATGCCAATGCACACCACATCGACCATCGATAAATTGTATGCCGCTCTGGAAAAACATCAGCGTCAGCTTGAAGCCCTCCGCAGTGTCAGTTTGCGCGTTACACGCAGCCTGGATTTGGAATGGGTCATGCAGCAAGCGGTGGAAGCCGTCTGCACTGTGCTGGGCGTCGAAGCCGCAGCCATCAGCGTGGTCGATCCCGACCGCGAAGAGCTGGTGATCCGTGCCCAACGCGGGATGAAGTCATTTGCGCACGAGCCTGTCCATTTGCCCAAAGGCGTCGGGCTGGCCTGGGAAACGTTGCTGAACCACGAGACGATCATCATCGAGTCGTGGGAGAACGAACCCCGCCTCGCTACCCCCGCGTTTCTGGATGAGCACATCAGCAGCACCATCCTCGTACCGATGTTCATCAATGGCGAACCGATCGGCGTGTTGAGCGCGATGACGCGCACCAACCACACGTTCACACCCGATGAGCAGAACATGATCGCCGGCATCGCCGATCAAGTCGCGGCGGCGCTGCTCAATGCGCGTCTGCACGAGCAAACGCGCCAACAATCGCAAGAGCGCGCTTTCCTCTTCAACCTGGCTACCACTATCGCGCCGCTTCATGAGAGCAAACAGGTGGCACAGACGGCGTTGGCACACACCCTGGAGTATCTCGGCTGGCCTAACGGTGTCTTTCTCGCTGCCGAGGAGAGCGACATCGAGCTGGTGTTGTTGGCACAGGCAGGTGACGCCGAGACGGTGCAGTCTCTCGTCACGGAGACGCGCGCTCTTATGCGCCTCCCCGAAAATCAGCACATGCTCACGGTCAGCTCCCATGGCGATAAACAAGGCACAACCCTGCATATCCCTCTGCCGGCCCGCCAGCACACCCTGGCCTGGCTGGTCCTGAACACTCCCGAACAGAACGCGGTTCTGGCGGAGCACTTACGCGAGACTTTGATTGCCGAAGGGGTTTATCTGGGTATCACACTGGAAAACATCCAACTTTACCAGAAGATGATAGAGCGCGAACGCAGCAACAACGTGCTCTACCAGATGACCCGCGCGATGACCGGTTATGATTTGCCGCAAATGTTGCAACAGATGCTTGAAGAATTAATCAAAGGCATCCCTTACGAAGTGGCCGAGATTTTGCTGACCGAACACCCCCTTCAGGTGCTATTGACAAATCACAGTTTGACAGCGGAACAACTCGCCGAGATTGAATCCCACTTGTATGCCTTTCTCGATGTGCCCGAGCATATCGCCCAAAATCGTGTTGTCATTCAGAACGGTCAGGCCCCCCTCGATCCCACTCGCCCACTGGCTTATCTCGAAACGCCGATTGTGCAAGGCGAACGCACCACCGGCGGCATTATCCTCGCCAGGCACGAGCCGTTCACCGCGCACGAACAGCGCCTGCTCTTCATCACGGCCTACCAGCTAGGGAAAGCCATCATGGCAACGCAGCTTTTCCACCAGGCCCAGGAACAAGCCGACCAGCTCGAGGAGATTACCCATCTGCTGCGAGAACAAGAAATTCAACGCATCCACATTTTCGACGACCTGGCGCGGGAATTGCGCAATCCGGTGACGTTTATCCAGAGCTATCCCGAACTGCTGCTAGATGGCGGACTCGGCCCGCTCAACGAAGCCCAAAGCAAGGCCCTCACCAGCATCCAGGAATATGCTCAGATTCTAGCGCAGTTGGTGCGCGATCTAAGCGCGATGCGCAGCGCCGTCCCCGAAAAATTGCGTACCCAACAGGTCGACGTCGCCAGCCTGCTGCACAACGCACTGGCGGCTGCTCAGCCGACAGCCAGGGGAAAAAACATCACCCTGTCCATCAGCCTCGAAAGTAATCTGCCCGCCGTGTGGCTTGATCCGCAGCAAATCCTGCGGGTGATTGAGAAACTGCTCAACAACGCCATCCGTTTTACGCCACCGGACGGGGTCGTTCACCTGTCCGCGCAACGTGAAGGCTCCGCGATGATTCGCGTGGCTATCACCGACGCCGGCCCAGAAATCCCCCAGCAAGAGCGTGAACTGCTCTTCAAACGGCTCTATCATGGCAATCTGGAGCGTGCCTATCCCGGCGTAGGCATCGAGCTGGCGCTTGCCCAGCGCATTGTGGAAAGCCACGGCGGTGCTATCGGTGTGGATAGCGCTCCAGGGGGCGGCAGCACATTCTACTTCACGCTGCCGGTGAAAAGCGCCCAGGATGGCGCGTGATGCCGCGATAGGTGACAAGTGCAGCACAGTGTGAGGTACTGCGCCCGTGGAGATCACCACCACAGAAGACCTGCTCGAACAGCGAGAGAGCTTGCGCGTATCCGAGCACGCCCTCCGCGAGGCCCACAAAGAAGGACTGCGGATTAAAGAGGTATTGCACGCCATCTTCAACGGCGTGATCGTGGAACGCTATCCCGAACGCAAGCGCGTGTTGATCGCCGGGCCTGTTCCAGGGGAACCGCTCCCCGTCCACGTGGTCTGCGATTACGCCGACCGCAAGGAACTGGTTGCCGTCACCGTGTATATTCCAAATCGACC
>JAIOAS010000123.1 GCA_019873725.1 Chloroflexota bacterium
ACCGCAGAGAGCGCAAAGCTCGCAGAGATTTATAGAATTTCTCCGCGCTCTCAGCGAACTCTGCGGTAAAAAAAGCCGTCCGGCAAGTTCAAACTCTCGTTGACCAGTACAATATCTGCGAAAATCGGTGTGAATCTGCGTCCGAAACCTTGTTCAGGGAAAAAGTTTACGTATTTCGGATTGTATCGAAGCGGGTGCGCCGTCCGGCGTCTTCGCGCTGGCTGACCGTCTCCTTGAATTCGGACAGCATCGCCACATCATGCCGGTATTGGAACGGCCACATGCTCTTCGTGTGGAAGAAGGCCACGCGGTCGCCATCGCCGAGGCGATGCGGCAGGTCGGGCTGCAAGCCGGGCATCGCGCTCAAGTTGCCGTTGACGAAAGTAATTCCGCGTTCCTCGGTGGGCATCGCCAGATGGTCTAGCAGGTCTTGCACGGTAGCCCCTTCCGGCAGATCGATGTGTTGCGATGCAAAAACGTTGTCATTGCTCCCACCATATTTCGCTAACGGCCCATACAGCCAGACTTCGATGTGAATTGTTCCCATAGTTTTCCTCTTCATTAAGTGGGAGATTGGGAACAGGCGTAACCCGCCCCCAACTCCCCAGTCCCGATTTTTCAGAAGATAAAAATCTGCTTAATCTGCTAAATCTGCTGACGAAAACCTCACGCCAGCGCGATAGTCGCCGCCAGCGCGAACTGCGCCAGGTGGTAGGTGACCATCACCAGCACATGCAAGATGTGCGACGGCGCGACGAATTTGTTCCACGCCAGCATCGAGTCGGAGGCGAAGAAGAGCGTCGCGCCCACGATCGCGGTGAGGCGGGCCGCGGCAGGCCACGCCGGGCGGAACAACGTTGCCCACGCCGAGAAGAGCATCAGGCTGAGGATCGTCGCGTAGGCCCCCACCGGGACGCGCATCGCTTCCTCGCCTTTCTGCCGCAGCGACGCCGCAATGCGGGTGTAGAGCATCACGCCGAGCGCAGCCACGACGATCAGCACGATCACCGAACCGAGCGGCGGCAGCGTGGGGTTCAGCCCGATGATGTAGAAGACGTGCGCGATGAAGAACGAGATCAGCCCGGGGATGAAGAACCGCTCGCCCGGCAGCATCAGGAACACATCGCCCGCCAGCGAGAAACACAGCCCCAACACGAAGCACAGCGCCAGTCGCGTGTTGTCCGCGCCGCGCATCAACAGCAGCGCCGCGACAATGACCAGGATCAGCGTCCCCGGTTTGACGACGTACTCCACGCGCTTCTGCGCCCGCGCCACGGCGATCCAGTTCACGATGCCCGTCGCCAGCGCCGGAATCAACAACCATCCACCTTGTTTCAGAAAATCGAGCATAATGTCACCTCATCAATTTTTACATCAGCAGATTTAGCAGATTGAGCAGATTATCTTTTTGGCAATATCAGAAATCTGCTTCATCTGCTCAATCTGCTGATCAAATTAGAGCGTTTCCACCGGTTTGCGGTTGAACTGCCAGGCGCGGACGATGGGGATGATCGCACCCAGGCCGACGCACAACGCCAGCACGCCGCCAATCCCCCCGACAGCGAGCAGCGGCGGCACGGCCAATCCCGCCACACCCACAGCCAGACTCAAGAGGAACAGCACGGCGGCGACCGCCACGATGATCAACGCCGTATGCTGCGCCCGCTGCATCGATGCCCGACGCGCGCCGAAGACCCGCCCGGATTGTCCGTTAATCAGTACCGGGCGGGGCTGCCCTTCGTCGTCGAGGTAGTAGGTGGCGTAGAGCGGCAACAGCAGCAGCGTCCAGTGCTGGCTTGTATAGGTTGGCGACCAGCGAAACTGGCGGATGTGATCCGCGCCGGCGGCCTGGCGGCACTCTTCGCCTGCTGCCGCCTGGAACGCCGGCGCTGCATCGGCCCAGGCCGCCTCCGGCGCGCGATCCGGCAAACGCACGAGCGCGCTTTCGAGGATGCTGGCGACGTAAGGTTGCGTGTTGTCGAGCGCGTAGACGCCCAGTGCCTGTTCCATAGCGGCGTGTTGCTCCAACGCCGGCGCGACGATGTTGTCGTAATGGCGCTCGAGTTGTCCCACGCGCGGTTCCCAGCGGATGCGCGTCTCCTGCACCTGCTGGGTGGCCCAGCCGCTGCCATCGCTGTAGCGTTCCTGGTGGCTGACGACGTTGTAGTTGAAGCCGACCTCCGCTTCCCACGTCGCCGTCACGTCGCCGTCCACCAGCCACATCGGCAGGTAGAGCGGTTGCACGCGACCGCGCAGCGCGTCCGGGTTCAGGTCGCGCGGCGCGAAGGGGATGCCATCGGCGAACTCCTCGATGCGCTTGTCGGCGGTGGTCTTCGTCACCGTAAAGGGCGTCACCAATTCCGGCGGACGCACGTAGGGCAACTGTTCGACGCCCTCGGTGACGAGGTCCAGCTCTGCCGCGAAACAGTGCGGGCAGCGCAGCGTCGTCTTTTCTGCCGGGACGAGATAGCGCCAGTCGCAGTGCGGGCAGACGGCAATCCCAACGTCGGTTCCCCAGCCGGTCAGTTCAGACATCGCTCATCCTCCTCGCCTTGCCCACAATGCTAAAGGCAATCATCCCGCCGATGATGAGCAGGATGACGCCCGGCACGAGCAGCACCGCCGCCGCCCCCAACGCCGGCGGCAGCAGCAAACCGAGCACAATCGCCAGCAGGCCCAGGAGACTCAGCAGCGCACCCGGCGCGACGATTGCGCCCACCACCAGCCAGACCTTGTTCCAGTCCACCGGGCGCTGCCCGGCGATGGCGCCTGTCTGCCCG
The DNA here is from genome assembly GCA_019873725.1 of Chloroflexota bacterium. Taxonomy (GTDB): domain Bacteria; phylum Chloroflexota; class Anaerolineae; order B4-G1; family SLSP01; genus DSWT01. Next base: position 2,781 of record JAIOAS010000123.1, read on the forward strand.
TTGATCATCACCTGATACGGTTGCCCCTCGTACTGGAAAACGGTCATGTAGATCGGTGCAAGCACGTAGCGCCAGCTTTCCTCGCTGAAGTCCAACGCCATGCTGAAGTTGCGAATCTGCGACGTGCTGGCCTGCCCGCGGCATGCGTCGCGCGTCGCTTCGCGCATTTTCTCGCGGCCCTCTTCCCACGCCTTTTCCAGCGGGACATCGTAGGCTTGCGCCAGAAATCCGGCGAGGTACTGCGGTTCGTAGGCGACCAGCGCGTGCATGTCGAAATTTTGCAGTTGGGTCAGCAGCACGCGGCTCAACTTTGCCGTTCCCGGCACCAACAAATCGTCGAAGAACTTGCGCACGCGCCCGGATTCCCAGCGCCAGACCGTGACCGTGTAGCTCTCCCAGGATTTGGTCGCGGAGTTGTAGCGGCGGCGTGTCTCCTGGTGCCCGACTTCGGCCTTCCACTCGGCCTGCGTTACAGCATCGAAGGTCCAGTAGGGCAGGTAGATGCCGGTGAACCCGGCCACCGTCGATTGTTTGAGCGATTTCGGCGTCATCCAACTGCTGCCCAGCCACTTCTCGGCGATGGGACGGCAGGCGTCGGCCTCGATCTGGAAGGGGATCAGGAAGCGCGGGCGCAGCGTGTCTTGCGGGGCATCCTGTTGCAGCACGCGGTTCGAGCCGCAGAAGGGACAGGTGTGCGTCAACCGGCCCGGCGGGAGCGTGGCGCGCGCGTTGCAGTTCTGGCATTGCAATTCTTTGCGTGTCTCACCCCAGCCGTGGGCCTGGCCGGCGACGGCGAGCGTCTCGACGGTGAACTCGAACTCTTGCGCGCCTTTGCCCACAATCGTCCGGGTGGGCGGCTCGTAATAGCCGCAGTACGTGCAGCGCAGGCCGCCGTCGGCGACGCTGTACGCCGTCATCGCCTGGCACTGGGGACACTTGAATTCCACAATTTCGGGCTGCGTCTCGGTCTCCTCCGGCGCGGGTGCGTACACCACGATGCCGGGAATCGCCGATTCGGCGGGGATAAAGCCGGGCGGCGGGAAGGTGTTAGTCATCAAACCTCCTTCGAAAATGTCAACGGATTTAACGGATGAAACGGATTAAAAGAAAAAAAATCCGTTCCATCCGTTGACAGAATTTCGTGCTGGCAGGATGTGTGCCAGCACCGGCGTCTCCTCATCATTCTTCGTTCTCCTACAACAAATTAAGGAGGAGAGCCGTTGCCTCTCCTCCCAAAGTATACCCCTACACTGAATTTTTACATAGCGGGGGGCGGGACTTGATACTCCATTTATTGATACAACACGCACCGCACTCTATGCCCTGTCACAATCGTCACCCATGGCGGCTCTTGCTGATCGCAGACGCCCGGACGCATCTGCTCGCAGCGGGGATGAAACGGGCAGCCGGGCGGCGTCTTGTATGGCTCCGGCACAGTACCGCGGATGGAGTATAGGCGTGCGTTCCGATCTCGCGGCCCCAAACGTGGAATGGAACGCAGAAGCGCCTGCGTGTAGGGGTGCATCGGATTGTAGAACAGCGTATCCACGTCGGCCTCTTCGACCACCCGGCCTAAGTACATCACGAGGACGCGCTCCGTCATCTGCGCGATGAGGCCCAGGTTGTGCGTGATGAAGAGGATCGCCATGCCGAATTCGTGCTGCAGGTCGAGCATCAACTGGAGGATTTGCGCTTCGGTGGTGACATCGAGGGCGGTCGTCGGTTCGTCGGCGATGAGCAGGCTCGGATAGCAGGAGAGCGCCAGGGCGATCATCGCCCGCTGGCACATCCCGCCGCTCAGTTGGTGGGGATAGCGATGGACAGTGCGTGACGGGTCGGGCATCCCCACTTTGCCAAGCATGTCGACGGCCTGTCGGAGCGCCTGTTCTTTGGAGATCGGCTGGTGTAACTGGATTGCCTCGACGATATGCTGTCCAATCGTATACACCGGGTTGAACGACGATGTCGGCTCCTGGAAGATCATTGCGATTTCGAGGCCACGGATGAAGCGCAGCATGGCATCGTCCGCATCGAGCGCGGTCAGGTCTACCGTCTCGGACCGGTTGCCCACCGGACGGTGATAGAGGATTTCCCCACCTGCTATATAGCCCGGCGGCGGCACGATGCGCAGGATTGACCGCGCCATAACGGACTTGCCGCAGCCGCTCTCGCCCACCAGCCCCACCGTCTCGCCGCGATGCAGTGTGAAGCTGGCGCCGTCCACTGCGCGCACCAGCCCCCCGGATGTCGGGAAGTGCGTGTGCAGGTTTTTGACTTCGAGCAGAACGGGCCTTCGGTTTTCCATACGCCTCTCAACATGAACCGCTAATCTCGCTAATCTACGCGAATTTTTGTACTGGGCAGAAGCATATTGCAATTTTGGTACACGGATGAACACGGAAAACGCGGATTTCTTTCCTTAAAAAATCCGTAGAATCCGTGAAATCCGTGTACGATTCTTCGATTCGTGATTGCAAGATCATCTTGACTACTACAATTTTCCTGGAATGAGCAAAACATCAAGACGCTTGCGCGGGAGCATAATCCCGCGCTGACGGCGCTACGGCGGATTATGATCCGCCGGAAGCGTTGTAGACGATAATTGCCTGATAGACGCCTACCGCACGCATAAGATGCGCAGGGTGTACGGGGCCAGGGCTAGAGCGAACGGTTCGACGGCGGCAGTTTCTGTCATCGCCAGCGGATCGATCCACGTTGCGTTTCCCCTCGCGGAGACGGTGAGCATTGTGTGCAGCGGCGTCAATCCTTCGTTGACAAGGATGTAGTAATGGACGACCTCTTCGAGGTCGTTTCCCTTGACGACGTGCCGGTAACGCAAGTCTGGCGCAGGTGGCGTCGCCGTCAAATCGGGCGGGACGAGGCGGTCTATCGCCGTCAGGAAATCCTCAACGGATTGAACGGATTCAACGGACTTTTGTAGCGCGAGTTGGTAACTCGCGCCATTTTTCCCCCAGAGGATCAGCCGTCCGGCCTCGGCGAGGGTTTGCAGCGCCGCTTTCGCCTCTTTGGGGATGGCGGTCAGGCCGTCGAGGATCACCGCTTTGTAGTGCATCCCGGCGATGAAGATACCTTCCGGCGTTACGGTTGCATCCTCCCACAGATGGCGCAATTCCAGATAGTTGAAGTCGCGCTGGTGCTGGAAGCAGATTTTGGCCGCCGCCCAGGGCAAGTCAATGGATTCGGTCAGAATGGCGATGTGGCAGACGTGTTCGCTATCCGTATTGAGCCAGCTCATCCGCCGGACGTAATCGGCGAACGGCTTGTAATCGTCCCACCACGGGCTGTGCGGGCCGACATCGGGTGGGCGCTCGTCCTTACGCGGGCCGCGAATCGAGTAGAAGAAGGCGTGCGGGTAGAGCAGATTGACGCCGCGCACGAACAGCCAATCCACCAGCCACTTCATCTCGTCCCAGGTGAAGCCGTGCCCGTAAGCGCCGAAGCACTCGTTGCTGTTGCGTCGCCGTCCCAGGTGCCGCGCGGCGGATGACGAACACTTGCCCTGCGTGGACTCTGGCCCTTCCAGCGCCGTTGGGCCGGGGAGCACCCAGCGCCACACGATGTCCTGTCCGGGGATGTGGAAGTAGCGCAGGTAGCCGATGTCGTCGCCGCGCCCTGGATGGCCCGTGAGCGCGATCCCGTGCGCCCCACACCAGTCGTAGAGTGGCTGATAGTAGGTAGCTTCCAGACGATGGGCCAGCGCGCGCTTGTAATCCTCGCGGTAGCGTGCCGCGTCCGGCTCGTCGTCGTACCACAGCGCGGGCAGGTGCGGGATGAAGTCGTAGCCCAGGTAGGCGTTGACGTGCTCCAGGATACCCGTCGTGCCGGGCCAGACATTGCGCTCGCGCGGGCGACCGAGCAGCCCCGGCTCGTCGGTGAAGATGGCGCGGATTGTGCTGCCAAAGTAGTCGCCCAGCGCCTCGAAGTAGCGGTCGTAGACCAGGCGGATGAACGTTGCCACCGCGTCGGGATTGAGGATGTCGGCGGCGGGCGGCGTGTCCTCGTCCGGCCCCTCGCCGATGTAGTGCAGGCCGCGAATCACAGCATCAACTGGGCGGTCCACCACGGCAATTCGTTGGCCGTCTTTACGCTCGACGACAGCGACGAGATTTGTCAACGGATTTAACGGATGGAACGGATTTTTTGAATTGTTGTCGAGGTCTATCTTTGCCAAACAACGACACTGATAGGCGGGATTGGCGGCGACAACTTGTCCGCAGGAGGAGCCGGAGGGGTACATGCCCTCGTCGTAGAGGACGACGAACATATCGCGGCGCTGCGCCTCTTCGACGGCGACGCGCATGAAGTGCAGCATCCGCTCGGACATCCACGCGATATCGCGCGGCAGCCCCACACGCGGGTGGATGACGAACCCGTAGACGCCGTGCGCCTCGAAATCCGCAATCTGCCGGACAATCTCTGCTTCATCCAGTGCGTCGTTCCAGAACCAGAACGGCGCCATGCTGAATTCGGGGGGTGGGTCAAGAAAAGCTTTGATCATTCGTGGATATCTCGCTTCTCGTGAACAAGAACTATGACGCAGTATAGGCAGAGTTGGGGAATGTCCACCATCACCCTCCCAGCCACCGTTTGCCTTGCCTGAGTTCTCCCGTATAATACAGACAAAGGAGAAAGCGATGAGCACAATTTACAAACTTCCTCTGGTGTTAGAGCCGCAGCCTGAAGGCGGTTTTACCGTCACGTGCCCATTTCTGCCGGAGTTAATCACGGAAGGCGACTCGATCAAGGAGGCGTTGGAAAACGCCGAAGACGCGCTGCTGGCTGTGATCGAGGCTTATGGCGATTTGGGCCGCCCTTTGCCCACAGCGTTACAACCGCTGGCGCCGATCGCGCCAATGTGGCTTGAAACAGCCGTCGCCGTTTCATGAAATACCGCGAAGTTACCCAAAAACTGCGCGCCCTGGGGTGTGAAGAGCTGGTACGACGCAGCGGGGGTTCACATCGTAAGTGGTATAACCCGGCGACGGACCAAATGGCTTCCTTACCCGATTGGGGCAGCAAAGATATAAAATTGGGGACATTGCGCGCCGTTGTGCGCCAATTAGGTCTGGATTGGGAAGCCTTCCGTAACGCATAGAGGCGAGGAACCGCCTTAACTTTCGCTTCTGATGCTCGCGTTGGCTCACAATCCAACGCCCCCTCCCCGTCGCTACATCTCATCGCTTGTGGGTCCCATGACGACTCAGGTAGCTACGCCCCCAACTCCTTCAACATCGGCACGGTGCGGCTGACCCAACCCAGCGTGGGATCGTCCGCCGTGGCCTGGATGCGGTGCTCGCCAGCGAGGAACCACAGGTAGTAGGTCATATAGCCCGGCGCGCTGACGACGGTGTGGTAGCCGTGCGGAGCCATCATGATAGTGTTGTCGCGCACGGTGAAGTTCTCCTCGACGCCCTCCGCGTTATAGTAGCGGCAGATGCCGAAGCCGTCGGGCGGATTGACCTTGAAGAAGTAATCCTCTTCGTGGTCGGCCTCGCGGGGCAGATCATCGACCTCGTGCTTGTGCGGTGGGAACGTGCTCCAGTTGCCGCTCGGCGTGAACGTCTCGCCGACGATGAGCCGCCGCGCAGGCAAGTCGGGCTGTCCCGCCAGCGTGAGAATCTGGTGAAAGTAGCGCTTGAAGTTCGCCGCACCCCACGTCCCGTTGGTGACGCGCTCCGGCCCGATGACGTAGGGAGGAACGTCCAGGTCGCTTGGCGCACTGACCAACGCGATGCTCACGGGTGCATCCGCGGCGATGGTGTACGCGCAGCCCGCCGGCATGTAGACCGAGTGCGGTTTTCCGCTGAACACGTTGGGCCGCCCGCCAACCTGCGGGAAGCGTTGCCCGGCGACGTCGAAATTCGCCTTCCCGCCCAGGATCACGGCCAGCACCTCGCGGTCGCCCGTCTCGCCACTGTAGGCCCCGCCCGCCGTGAGGTTCAGCAGCTCAAAGCCCAGGAGTTCGCAAGGATTGTAGGGCAAACGATTCAATCCGGTGTGGTTTTCGACAGAAGCAAAGTATTTCATAGTGGTCTCCTTGTTTTGGATTATGGGTTGTGCGGGAGTTGTGTAGTCATGTAGTCGCGTAGTCGTGTAGTCGCGTAGTCGTGTAGTCGCGTAGTCGGGTAGTCGGATCGTCAGGTAGTCAGGCAGTTCGCTCATTCGTTATTCGTTATTCGTTATTCGCTATTCGTTATTCGCTATTCGCCGATTCGCTCATCTCCCCCCACCAATCCGCCAGCAGTTTCAGGACGTGACACAGGTTGTCGCGCCAGCGGGTCTCTTCCCAGGCCAGGGGCAGCCAGATTTCCTGGCGACCGACCCGCGCGTGTTCGCCCAGGCGACGCCGTATCTGCGCGACCTTGCCGGGGTCGAAACGCTTGAGCCACGGCGGGCGCAGCGCAATCTGCCCGTTTTCGACGACGATGGCCGGGATGCGGGCGTCGCGCGCCAGAATCTTGAGTTGCAACTGGTAGATGAGGTTCTGCGCTTCCGGCGGCAACGGCCCGAAGCGGTCTTCCAACTCTTCTTGGAGATGGGTGACCTCTTGCGCCGTGGTCAGGTCGGCCAGACGGCGGTAGAGTTGCAGACGCAACTTGTCGTCGGGGACGTAGTCCGTGGGCAACCCCACCGCCAACGGCAGCTCGATGGTGATGGAGCCGATGGGTTCCGGCGGCTCCGGCTGCCCGGCGCGCTCCGCCTTGAGGCGATTCACCGCCCGCGAGAGCATCCGCGTGTAGAGCGTGAAGCCCACATCGGCGACGTGCCCGTGCTGATGCTTGCCCAGGATGTCGCCCGCGCCGCGAATTTCGAGATCGCGCAAGGCCACGGTGAAGCCGCCGCCGCTGCTCGTCGCTTCGTCCAGCGCCTGCAATCGAGCGCGCGCCTCGTCGTTCATCCGTCGCTTGTGGAAGAAGTAGGCGTAGCCGCGCCGCGTCCCGCGTCCCACACGGCCCCGCAACTGGTAGAGCTGCGCCAGCCCGAAGCGGTCCGCGCGTTCGACGATGAGGGTGTTGGCGTTGGGGAAATCCAGGCCGCTTTCGATGATCGTCGTCGCCAGCAGCACATCTACCTCCCCGTTGGCGAATTGCCGCATCGCACGCGCCAACTCGCGTTCCTGCATCTGCCCGTGCGCCACAGCGATGCGCGCTTCGGGTGCCAGCAAGCGTACCCGTTCGGCAACCGCTTGAATGGATTCTACACGGTTGTGGACGTAGAACACCTGCCCGCCGCGCTTGAGTTCGCGCAAAATCGCGCGGCGTGCCACATCGCTGTCATAGACGCCGATGTACGTCGCAATCGGCAACCGCTCTTGCGGGGGCGTCTCGATGATGCTCACGTCGCGCACACCGGTCAGCGCCATGTAGAGCGTGCGGGGGATGGGCGTCGCGGTGAGGGTGAGCACATCCACCTCGGTACGCATCTGCTTGAGGCGCTCTTTGTGGCTGACACCGAACCGCTGCTCTTCGTCGATAATCACCAGGCCCAGGTCCTTGAAGACGATGTCCTGTTGCAGCAGCCGGTGCGTGCCGATGACGATGTCTACCGTCCCTTCGCGCAGACCCGTCAGGACTTTGCGTTGTTCCGCGTCGGTGCGGAAGCGCGACAGCAGTTCGACGGTCACGGGGAAGGGAGCCAGGCGGTCGCGGAAGGTTTCGTAGTGCTGTTGGGCCAGCACCGTCGTCGGCACGAGCATCCCCACTTGTTTGCCATCCATCACGGCCTTGAACGCGGCGCGCAGCGCGACCTCGGTTTTGCCGTAACCGGCATCCCCACAAATCAGGCGGTCCATGGGGCGGGGCTTCTCCATGTCTTCTTTGACGGCGGCGATGGCCTGCATCTGGTCTTCGGTTTCGATGTAGGGGAAAGCTGCCTCCAACTCGCGTTGCCAGGCGGTATCGGGGGAGAAGGCGTAGCCGGGCGCGATTTGCCGGGCGGCGTAGAGTTCCAGCAGCTCGGCGGCAATTTGTGTGGTGGCGGCTTGCACGCGGGCTTTCGTCTGCGCCCAGGCTGCGCCGTCCAGCCGGCTCAAGCGCGGCGGAGCGTCTTCCACGCCGATATAGCGCGTGAGGCGGTCGGCCTGGTGGATGGGGACGTAGAGCTTGTCGCTGCTGCGTGATTCCGTTTCGCCGTGTGCGGCTGGGGCGGCGTATTCGATGAGCAGGTATTCGCGCTCGATGTCATCGACGCCGCGCGTGACCAATCCGCGGAAGATGCCGATGCCGTAATCCTCGTGGACGACCGGGTCGCCCGGTTGCAAGTCCGCGAAGTTGAATTCGGGCGCGGCAGCACGGCGGCGCGAGCGGCGGCGCGGCTCCGGCGGTCGCCAGCCAAAGAGTTCCTCGTCGGTGATGAGGTGACGTGTCCCACGCGCACTGTTCCACTGCCAGCCGCCGGGCGCTGCGCCCTGCACGAAGGTCAGCAGGCCCTCCGGCGCAGTCGGCACAGCCTGCAAGACCGGCGGCGGATTGAATTCCTGCCACAGTTCCGCCATACGCTCGGCCTGCCGGCTGACGACGACGACCTGATCGTTGAGCGACAGCCATTGGCGGATGCGTCCCAGCGCCTCCGGCAGCCGGCCGGCGAAGTGGATTTCAGGCGTGAAGCCCTCTGCCAGCGCGCCCTCCCCGCTATCGTGCAGGGCGAGGACGCCCGCGCGTTCCAGCCGCTCGCGGATGGCGTCCCAGGCGACGTAAGGCGGCGCAGCATCCGGCGGCAGATACCCCTCTTCGGCGATTTGCTTGCGTTGTTCGGTGGCCTCTTCTTCCAGTTCGCGCCAGCGCGCCGCCAGTTTCTCGGGTTCGCACAGCACCACCAGCGCATTGTCGGGCAGGTAGTGCAGGAGCGTGCCGTCTTCCTGGTAGAAGTAGGGCAGGTAGAATTCCAGGGTGGGGAAGGGGATGGCAGCTTCGAGCGATTGTGTGTCGGCTTCGAGGAGGGCGCGTGTTTCGGCGGGGAGTGGCGTTTCCAACAGCGCGCGCAGCATCGTCAGGGCGCGCTCACCGTCTAGCGGCAGCGCCTCGCGCACCGGCGTCAGCCAAAAGCTCGTCGTGCGTCCGGCCTCAGGCAGCGAGCGCTGCGTGGCCGGATCGAACGTGCGGATGGTGTCGATCACGTCGCCGAAAAATTCCAGGCGATACGGCAGCGTCGCTTGTGGTGGGTAGATGTCGAGCAGGCCGCCGCGCCGGCTGAACTGGCCCGGCGCCTGGACCACGCTTACGGGTTCGTAGCCGATGCCGCCCGCGTGCCGCGCCAGCCCGGTGAGCGATTCGTGCGCGTTAACCTCGATTTTGCGCGCGGCGCGGCGGAACTGGCGGTAGGGAAGCGTGCGCTGCATCAAGGCGCGGACCGATGTGACAATAATGGGTGGCGCGCCTGCCGTCGTCGTGTCGATGCGGTGCATAAAGAGTGTGGAGAGCACGTCCAGTCGGTCGGTGATAGCCTCCGGCGTCCAGGGGGCGCGCTCGTAGAAGAGGACGGGCGGCTCTGGGAAACGGCGCAGGCGGATGGGGTCGTCCACCCACAGCTTGAGCGCCTCGAGCAAACGGCGGCTTTCATCGACGGTGGAGACAACGATGACGACGGGGGCGGTCAATTCTTCGCTCAGCGCAGCGACGACCGGGGGGCGGGCGCGTTGCATCAGCGCCGTGGTTGGGAGTTCCAATCCGGCCAGGAGCGCATCGCGCAGCGTTTGGTAAGCGGGATGTTCCCGCACCCAGGCTAGAAGTCCGTGTAGCAGGGCCATACTTCCTTAATTTCTATCAGCAGATTAAGCAGATTTCTACTTTAGCAAATAAAAATCTGCTAAATCTGCTTAATCTGCTGACTATTAACGTGCCAGGTCATGCCCTGGCGTTCGAAATCGGGATCGTTATTGAGCCATGCGGCGATCAGGTCGCAGGCCAGGCGCTGCACTTCCCAGACGACGTGCGTTTCGGCGGCGGAGAAGTCTTGCAGCACGTAAGCGGCGGGGTCCATCTGGCCCGGCGGGCGTCCGATGCCCACCCGCAGCCGGGGAAGGGCCTGCGTCCCTAAAAGCTGGATGATCGACTGCACGCCTCTGTGCCCGCCGCTGCTGCCCTCCGGTCGGTATCGCAGGTCGCCCAGGGGGATGTCCAGATCGTCGTACACCACCAGGATGCGTGCCGGATCGATTTTGTAGAAGTGGCTCAGGGGTACGATAGCCTTGCCACTCTCGTTCATCCAGGTCTGTGGCTTGGCCAGGATAACGCGCCGCGCCCCAATCGTCCCGTGGGCGGTGTGCGCGCGATGCTCCATGCGCGTAAAACTGAGTCGGTGGGCCTGCGCCAGGGCGTCCACAATTTGAAAACCGATGTTGTGCCGGTTATGTGCGTAGTGTGGGCCAGGATTACCTAGCCCGGCGATGAGAAAAAATTCACTCACGGCACACTCACCGGCCCTGATTTTTCCGTTGGAGCCGCAACGCGTACCGTACAGCCGCCTTGACCGCGACGTAGAGTCCGCCGATGACGTAGAGCATGATGGCGAGTTGTGCCCCGGTCTTGAACGCTTCTTTGACGGCGTCTATGGAGATGATAGTCTTTGGCGTCTCATCCTCGCCGGTGTCATTTGGTACGGACGTAGCGCCTGGGCTGAGGGTAGGGGTGGGGCGCGGCGTGGCCGTCGGCGGCTGCTCGATAGTCGGCGCGATGGGGACGGCGCCCTCTGGCGGCAGCGGTGTAACACCGATTTCGGTGGGCGTCGCTTCGGGTGTGGGTTCGGGCGTGGGGGTAGCGGGTTCATTTTGCACCGTGAGGTTTTGAACGAAGTACACGTTGGGCGTTTCATTGCCGACTTCGTAAACTACCAACGCCAGGACGTACTTCCCGTTGGGTACAGTGGTGGTATCCCATGTCGCCAGCGTCCCGTTGACTACCATAGTCTGGTTATTCCAGATGATGGGGTCATCTTGCCGCCAGAGGGTCGATCCGGTGACGGTGTCGCCTGAGGCGTAGAGAATGCCATAGGAGACGAAGCTGGGATGGGTTGCCGTTCCCTGGATGGCAACCACGCCACTAATCGTGCTGCCGTCCTGCGGATAACTGATCATCCACACCCGATCCTGGGTCAGCGGTGCTGCCCAGCCCTGCCCCACGCTTGCCAGCCAGAAGATAAGAGCTAAGATCGCGCCATATCGCAATACTTTTATTGGTTGCATGCCAACTCCTCGAAAGTCGTCAGATAGTCGAATCGTCGTTAGTCCGGTCAGGTCTGCATCGGAAAAGTTTATCACGAAAGAGAGGGATGGCAAGTGAAAATAGACAGGCGCCTGTGCAACTTTCCCCATCATTTTTGCGTAATACAGTAAGTGCATTACGCGATTAAGAATCCTGGCGAAGGTTCAGGCGAACTGCGTTCGCCCGCTTCGGCAGGGTGGCTTACAAAAACGGAGGTGATACCATGACTAACAACAAGTTGCGTCGGCAAAATGGCATTCTGGCGGGAGTCTGTGGGGGATTGGGGGCGTTCTACGGCATTTCGCCCTTCTGGTTCCGGCTGCTCTTTCTGATTCTGTTGCTGCCGGGTGGCCTGCCGGGGCTGGTGCCCTACATCATCCTTTGGCTGGTTATCCCGCGCAAGCGCCGTAGTGAATAGTCGCGGAAGCAGATTTTTAACCGCCAATCACGCCGATCTTCGTTAATTCTTAAGAGATTCGCGTAGATCAGCGAGATTCGCGGTTTGTTTTTTGGAGGAGGCTGATGAAGAAACCATTGCCCGTATCGGAGATGGTAGACGCGATCAACCACGAGATGCTGGACGGCGGATCGGCGGCGCTGCGCGCTGCGGCCAAGAACGTGGAGGGCGCAGTGGTCGCCGAGTTGAAGCGGGACCGCTTGTACGGGCAACTCTGGCAGCGCTTTCTCGAAGACCGCGACCGTTACGAGCCGCTGCTGGTTGGCGTGTTGACGGTGTTGCTGCGTGACGATGCGTTCGTCCGGCGCGTAGAACCGCTGCTGGCGGCGTATCGCGCCGCGCGATAGTTGCAAATTCTAACCGCGAATCACGCTAATCTTCGCTGATTTTGGAAAATTCGCAAGATTAGCGAGATTCGCGGTTTGTATTGGGTTGTCAGTACGATGGATTGGAGTGGGAGATCTCCAGCCCGTTGACCTGCATCAGCGCGGGCACGATCATCGCTCTGGGATTGCGCGCGCCATAGCTCGATGATGTGTTGACGACGACCTGCGCTTGCGACAGC